>JBHEOZ010000112.1:0-6567 GCA_046260555.1 Desulfurivibrionaceae bacterium | reverse complement strand
CGAGCCTTCTTATACGGCTCCTTATGCCGTCTTGGCTGTACTGAATGGTCATGTTATTCTTTGACAACGGCTTAGCCATCCCCATCGAGATTGGTGGCGTCGCAAAAAGTTGTCATCCCCGGCGTTTTAAGACAATAAACCGGTTACCAGGAAAAGCCTGAGGTTGCACGCTCCTCACTATTTCACCCCTGACCGTCCACTCCGGAGAATCGCCATGCGAAAGATATTCGAGGAAACCACGATCAACAATCTGACCCTCCGGAACCGGCTGGTCAGGTCGGCCACCTGGGAGGGCATGTGCGAGCCGGACGGCAGGCCCACCGCCAGGCTGGCCGACTGCTACCGCGATCTGGCCCGGGGCGGCGTCGGCCTGATCATCAGCGGTTATGCCTTCGTCAGCGAGGAAGGCAGACAGCTGCCCTGCACCCTGGCCGCGGATTCCGATAAATTCACCGATGATCTGAAAATGATAACGGAGGCGGTCCACGCCGAAGACGGTAAAATCTGCCTGCAGCTGGTCCATGTCGGCGGCCAGACCAAGGAAAAAGACATCGGCCGCGCCCCGCTGGCGCCTTCGGCGGTAAAGACCGGACAATTCCCCCAGGTTCCCATTGAAATGTCTTTCGCGCAGATCCAGCGGATAATCAAGGCCTTCGGCGAGGCCGCCGGCCGCGCCAGGCAATGCGGCTTCGACGCCATCCAGCTTCACGGCGCCCACGGTTATCTGATCAACCAGTTCCTGTCGCCCCTCACCAACCAGCGGACCGATGAGTACGGCGGCAGCATCGACAACCGCTGCCGGTTTATGATCGAGATTTACTGGAAGGTTCGGGAGGTGGTCGGCAAGGATTATCCGGTAATGATCAAGCTGAACGGCGCCGATCATCTTGAAGGCGGCCTTGAACTGGAAGATGCCGTTTACGCGGCGGAACTCCTCGACCAGGAAGGGATTGACGCCATTGAAATAAGCGGCGGCACTCCGGCTTCCGGTGACAAGGCCCCGATTCGCAACAAAATAACCAGGCCGGACCTGGAGGCCTACAATTTGCCGCTCTGCCGGACAATCAAGGCGGCGGTCAGCTGCCCGGTCATGGTGGTCGGCGGTTTCCGCAGTTTTGCCGTAGCCGAGCGCACCATACAAAACGACGCGGACTATGTTTCCATGGCGCGCCCCTTTATCCGCGAACCAGATCTGGCCAAACGCTGGCGCACCGGAAACCGCAGCGCCGCCGCCTGTATTTCCTGCAGCGCCTGTTTCATGCCGGGAATCAAGGAGGGCGGCATCTACTGCGTTGTCGAAAAGAAACAAAGGGTAAAAGCTCAACCTTGACAACACACGGCGGCCTCGCCATCCTTATGGCGGAAGAGGTGCCTGATACTCAGGGTCCGGTGTAAGAGCAGCTTCAGCCGCGTAATTGACCGAGCCGCGGGCATTCGCAGCTGAAACCCGAACTATTATCACAACGCCGCCGCAGGCTTTGGACTACCGGTAAGGCGGGCCCCGCTGGAGATCATCCAGTCGAGGATCGCCGGCCATTTCCCAGCAACTTCTTCCAGGAAAGCACCTGCTTGGCCCAGTCACTAGACGAGCAGCCGGCCGCCCTGATCACCATCCTCTCCCTCTCTCGCCCCCCGAAGCGTTTTTAAAATAACCGTAAATTGCTCCCGCAAAACAAAATCTGCTACACTGAAGGTTGATGGCGTCCGATGGTTTGAACGGACGCCCGACAACCAGTCGAGTTGAAGTGGTAGCGGAATAAACTTAAAGGGAGAAAGGCTATGGCAAAGATCAAGGTTAAGCATTATCTCAAGGTGAAAAACCGCTTCCCGGATTTCCTCACGGCGGTCGAGACCTTAGGTTCCGTGGCCAGGAAGGAAGGGCCGATCGACGAGAAGCACGCCCAGCTGATCCAGCTGGCCGGGGCTGCGGCGATTCGCTCGGAAGGGGCGGTCCACAGCCACACCCGCCGAGCCCTGGAAGCCGGGGCCGAGGGTGTCGAGATCTACCACGCCCTGATCCTGCTGACCAGTACGATCGGTTTTCCGAATATGATGGCCGCCCTGAGTTGGGCGGAAGACGTTATTGAAAATCCCGAGTGATAAAAAGACGGCTGCCGGCGGCAATACCCATCCCGGCCGCGAAAGGCGCGAACGGCTCAGCTTATATCGGCAGGATGTGCAATTCCTTGCGGATCGGATAGGTTCCCTTCAGGAGAAGGCCCTTGCGGCCATCGATACTGATCTCGTCACCGAATTTGATCTGTTGGCCGGCAATCTCGGCCCGTTCCTCGCTTTCGTAGACCTTGAGAGCGTTGCAACCCACCGCGCAGGTCTTTTCCAGCCGCAGGGTAACCACGGAGGCATGGGAGGTCTGGCCGCCGCGGGCGGTCAACAGGCCGTCGACCTGGGCGATATCCTTGATATCTTCGGGGACGGTGTCCTGGCGGATCAGGATTAGCGGGGTGCCCGGATCTTCCTCGCGGAGTTGGCGGATATTGTCCGCCGTAAATACCGCCCGGCCCGACATGGCGCTGCCGCTGACCCCGATACAGTAGCCGAGGATTTGATCAGTTATATCCTGGTCGAAGACGTAGAAACTCTCCTTCTTTTTGATGGTAATCATGTCCCGGGTCTGGAGCAGGTAAAAGTCCTCGGCCCGGGGGCCTTCAAAGGTGAATTCAATTTCTTGGGGGTTCCAGCCCTTTTCATAGACCAGTTCCCGGGATATCTCCAGAAGCGTGCGGTAAATCTCCGGAAATCTTTTTTCCATGGACATCCCACCCTCCCGGCCGTCGATCTCCGCCTGCTCCACCAAAACCGGATAGGTGGCAACCAGGCCGCTGACGATATCCTCGCCCTGGACCCCCACCCCGTAATCGCCCCAGAGAGCGACCCGCCGCACCTTCCGGTAGGGATGGGCGGTAAATACCACGCCGCTGCCCGACTCCCTGCCATAATTGCCGAAGACCATGGCCTGGACGGTAACCGCCGTCCCCCAGTATTCGGAGACATCCATCAGGGAACGATAGTTCCGGGTTGTTTCGGTATCCCAGGACTGCATCACCATCTCCACGGCGCCGATCAGCTGCAGCCAGGGATCGTCCGGGATGTGGATATCGCTGTCGATGATTTTCCGGCGATACTCCAGGGCCAGCTCCCGCATCTGGGCCGGAGTGAACTGCATTTTGACCTTAACGTCATGTCTGGTTTTGGCCTCATTCATCAAGACCTGAAAGCTTTCCCGGCCCAGGCCGCAGGTCATCGCCCAGGACTGCAGGAAACGCCGGTAGTTATCCCAGGCCAAATACTCCTTGCCGCTGGTCAGCGCGAACCCTTCGACGATTTCCTCGTTAAGGCCGATATTGTGGATGGTCGCCATCATGCCCGGCATCGACACGGCCCCGCCGCTTCTTACCGAAAGCAGGAGAGGATGGTCCGGATCGCCGTAGCGTTTGCCGGTAAGTTTCTCGGTCTCGCTGAGCGCCTCGCGGACCCGGGCCATGAAATCGTCCCTGGCCTTGTCGAATTTGCTGATCACCGGCCAGCACCGGAATATTTCGGTGGTGATAATGAATCCGGGCGGTACCGGGAGATTATCGGCAACCAGCTGGGTGAGATTGTAACCCTTATTGCCCAGCAGGATCATGTTTTTGCTGAAAGTGCTCCGATGATTCAAGGAACTGATCACCTTGTCCTGATTGTAGGTCAGGAGGAGATCGAGGGTCTTTTCATCGAGGATTTTCTTCTGCTGCTCCAGGGTTTGGTAGACCCTGGAAACAAAGTTATCCAGGTGCTGGAGGCCGAAGGTATCGGCGATCAGGTCGCGCAGAAAGGACTCCGACAGGCGGTGAACGCTGCCGGCCGGGTCGCGGCCATCCCAGAGGGGGCGGTATCTGGCCAGCAGGTTGTCCTCGCCGGTGCAGATCTGGGGGGCGATTATCGACAGGTTGTTCTCGTGGACGTTGGTGTAGTATGCGTAGATCACATCCTTGATCCCCTCCGACAATCCCCGCAGGATATCGATGTACTGGGTATAGGAAAACCTCTTGATCCCGATCGAGCTCGACAGCAGGGAAAGCTGGGTTTCAAGGCGGCGGCTGGTGATGCCGTCGACCCGCAAGGCCCGCAGATAGATGCGGATGCATTTGATAATCCGTAAAAAGGTGGCCCTGGTGATAAAGGAAAGGTTGACGGCCTGAGGCAGTTTCTCCAGAAAGATATTAGCCAGATTTTCCAGGCGGAAGGTGAGGCCGAGGGCGTCGAATTTGCGTTCCCGATAGCGCCCGTACACGGAAGGGATGTCCACCGCGACATGGCGCTTATGGTAGATATCCTCCCGGGCCTCGAACTGCTCCTCGCTCAGGATAATCTCCTTGAGACCCTCCAGCCGGTCCAGGAGGATATCGAGGCAGCTGAAGACATCGCCCTCTTCCAGAACGTCGAGCAGTTCCTTCATCTCCGGAAAGCCGCTGTTGACCGACTGCTCCAGATGGAGGCGCAGCTCCTGGAAACCCAGCTTGTATTTCTGGTTGACCAGCCTGAACATCTTGGCCAGCAGCGAGAAACGGCGGATCTCGCTTTCGGCGAGATCGGACTGGCGCTTCAGGAAACCGGCGAGGCGGCGGTCATCCCAGTCGAGAAGGCCCTCGATATTGCCGCCCAGGCTTTTCATGACCCGCTCCATTAGGATATGGAGATCGTCGACATACGGCCCGGAGGTCTTGATCTGGGAGAGAACCTCCTCGGGCAGGTAATGGGTCAGCACCCTCTTGTCCAGGGTATGCCAGAAGTCAAAGATGGCGGTGATGAAATCGACGATCAGGTTGCTGCTCTCGACATGGCTCTGCTTGCGGAGAAAATGGATGAGCAGATCGCGGCGCAGGTGGATCTCGTCGATCTCGGTGGAGACATCCCGGAGCAGCCCCTCGGCCCCGATCTCGTTAAAAAAAACCGGCATCAGCTTGGCGAACTGCTTGACCAGGTTATAAACCGGGGCAATGGGATGGTTGAGCAGCCGGCTGATATCGCGCTGGAAGAGATCGGTGTCCTTGACGCAGGTCCCGGACAGCTTCAGATTGATGATCAGGGCCGAAAGCAGGGTCGAACACCACTTGGGCTCCTGCATGATCAGGCTCAGCCAGACCCGGATGTTTTCCAGATGGGAGGGGTTGTAGATCGGCTGCCACTCCTCGTCGACCCCGCTGACCTTGGCGTACTGAAAGCCGAAGCGGACCAGTTCCCAGAGGAAGGTCTCGACCAGCCGGCTGCTTTCCCGCCTGAAGACCTCGGCCCCAAGAACCTGTATACACTGGAGGGAGGTGTGGGGATAGCGGCGGACATTGGCCTTCAGGAACTTGAAGGCGGTCAACAAAAAGGACTCGATCTCCTCGAAGGTCTGCAGGCGGATCAGCTGGATCAGGCTGCGATTGATCTCCCGCAGGGTTTCCTCGTGGATCAGGTAAAGGCCGGCAGTATCCATGATCCGGAAGAGAAAAAGGAGCTTGCGGTTCTCGGCGAAACGGTCCGCCGGCTCCGGCGCAAGGGGTTTATTCTCTTCAACCAGCTTTTCGGGGATCTGCTTGTAGAAACGGACGATATCCATGTGGGCCGGAAATTCCAGCAGCTTTTCCAGGGCCTTGCGGGGCTCGGCATCCAGCTTCAGCCGGTTGACCGAATCCAGATGGCTTTTCATCTGCCGGTGGGAGATCGCGTTAAACAGAGGCCCCGCCTGCCAGCCGCTGCATAGATTGCCGCATTCGGCGACAAACCAGGGCTGGGGGTCTTCCTCGGCGAGCCAGTAATTGAAGTTCAGCTGGAGAATCTTCTTCAGCAGGGCGGCAAGGGGGCTGAAGTCGTAGCTGCTCTCTTCATCGATCAGATCAAGCATCGTGATGGCGATGTTCTTGATCGGATGGTGGCCCTGGACCATGAACAGCATGACGTTGTCTTCGAGCCGCCTGAGATTGTTAAAACATGATGCCAGGGCATCTTCGTATACCGGGACCTCAGCCGGGTCAAGGGTGGCGATGACTTTCTCAACATAGGCCAGGAGAGACTCCATGGTCATGGCCAGTTGCGCTTCGTGCTTCCTGGTCTCGGCAATCGCCTTCAGGAAAAGATCGCAGAACCTTTCCATGGCCTCCGGCCCTTTCTCGTGACGGCGGTAATGATTATGATTTTTTAAAACGAAGGCCCGCAGTTTTGGAATAATCAAGGTCCAGTTGCGGAAGGGATGGCTGATCTCGTAGAGCAGCTCATGGAGGCTGCGGGCAATGCCCTTGTAGGGCTTAACGATATCCTGCAACACGGTCAGGGCCGGATCGATCTCGACCTCGCTTACAGCGGTCTCCATCAGGTTTGCTTTCAGGGCATCCGATTCTATGGCGGGTTTGGTTTCGTCGGTCATGGCCGGATTAGATGCTCATCAATCTTGATAAGTTCGCAAAAACCTGAATCCGTGAGCGTTCGAGAACGGTGCAGATGCAAGGCAGCAACGATGTTGATAATACTGATGGTATATCAACGAGTTGCCAACGCGGCAGATGCGCCGTTATCGGGCGCCCCGCA
>JBHEOZ010000111.1:0-6567 GCA_046260555.1 Desulfurivibrionaceae bacterium | reverse complement strand
CCTTTATTTGATGGAATCGTGACAACTTAAGAAATTAAAGCATTAGCCATGAGGAGAAGCCAGCCATGGCCAGAATCACTGTTGAAGATTGTCTTTCCAAAGTCGGCAATGAGAATCGGTTTGCCCTTATCCACCTTGCCGTTGCCAGAGTGAAACAGCACCGCAAGGGGAAACCCTTTCTGACCAAGGGCAAAAACAAGGAGAGTGTCATGACCCTCCGGGAAATCGCGGCGGGGCTGGTCTCCTTCGAAAACATCGAAGAACTTGGAAAGGAAAAAACCGAACCGAAAACACCAGGGCAATAAAAAGGCCGAAGATAAATTCAAAGCGGCCGCCGAAGCTTATGAAGTTCTCGGCAATCTGGAAAAACGGAAAATATACGATCGCTTCGGCATAGAGGGTCTGAGCAGCAGCGGTTTCGGAGGGGGACCGAGTGACATAAACGATATATTCTCCCACTTCGGTGACCTTTTCGGTTTCGGACAGCAGCGGGAAAGGGCGGCAAACGCCCCGATTCAAGGGGCCGACCTCCGTTATGATCTAACCATTTCGTTCATGGAGGCAGTCCATGGCGTCGAGAAAGAAATTGAGATAACCAAGCCCGAAACCTGTTGGACCTGTGATGGTACCGGGAGCAGACCGGGATACAAACCGGAAATCTGCCCCAACTGCAACGGCCGCGGCCAGACCATTCGCAGCCAGGGTTTTTTCAGTGTCAGCACCACCTGCCGCGTCTGTCGAGGCGAAGGACGGGTGGTCAAGGAACCATGTGCTGACTGCGACGGCAATGGCCTGGTCAACAAAAAGAAGTCGATCCCCCTGAAGATCCCGGCAGGAGTGGATAACGGTTCGCGGATGCGGATTGCCGGCGAGGGAGAAGGAGGGCGCCGCAACGGCCCGGCCGGCGATCTCTACATATTCCTGAACGTCGAGGAACACGAATACTTTGAGAGGGAAGGCAGCAACATCATCTTAAGGTTGCCGCTCTCCATCGCCCAGGCAACCTTGGGCTGCGCCCCGACGATTCCCACGATTCACGGGGAAGAGTCCCTGACCATCCCGGCCGGCACCCAGCCCGATCAACAATTCATCTTGAAATCGCAGGGAGTTAAAAGCCTGCGAGGCAGCGGTTACGGCGACATGTTCGTCATTGCCGAAGTGACGGTGCCCACCGAACTCACCGACAGGCAGAAAGAACTAATGGAGGAATTCGCCGAGATCGAGCGCGAGACCGGTGAACGCTCGGAGGATGGTTTTTTCAAAAAGCTTTTCCGTAAAAGCGCTTGAGCCCTCGTTGCGCGGCGCAACCGTTAACTTGAGTCTGTCCCATTTATGGGCAGGCACGAACTTGCGAATTACCTGATACACACTTTATTGTTAGCGAGCGAATTAATTGACGGATTGTTCCACAAACAAAAAAGTCCTGAGCCATTTCGATCAAGCAGGCAATGCCCGAATGGTGGATGTCAGCGCAAAGCCCGACACCAAACGGGTGGCAATTGCCGGCGGCGAGATCCAAATGTCGGTCGAGACTTACGAAATGATCGACAAGGGCGGAATTGCCAAGGGTGATGTACTGGGAATCGCCAGACTGGCCGGGATCATGGCGGCCAAAAAGACTCCAGAGCTGATTCCCTTGGCCCATCCGATCATGATCGGCAAGGTGGAAATTGACTTTGTTAAAAAGCCCAAAAAATGTACTATAGAAATAGTAGCCAGAGTGAGTACCACCGGACAGACCGGAGTCGAAATGGAAGCACTGGTCAGTGTTTCGGTGGCGGCGCTCACCATATACGATATGTGCAAGGCGGTCGACAAGGGAATGACCATAGGCAGGATACGGCTTCTTGAGAAGACCGGCGGTAAAAGCGGTGATTACAAAGGACCGGTGTACAGTCAAGAACAGATATGACGCGGGATGGCAAAGCTGTCTTTTGCGGGCCTGCAAAAACGGCGGACTCTGCATGGCAAGGTGCCATGAAACTTGAAGTCGCAACGCATGCGGGCATATAAAATTACAAGCGATATGCCTTAGTTGAGCCTTGACTGGACACTAGACTACCAGAATAGCTATTATCGGGAGAACCTAAAGATGGATGAGAAGCAATTGGCTCACTTCAAAAAAAAGCTTGAGGCAATCAGCGACAGCATATTGTCTGGAGCCGACCGGACCATTTCCGAAATGACGGATCACAGCGACAATTATCCGGATCCCACCGACCGGGCCGCGGCCGAATCGGACCGGAGCTTTGAACTGCGGATCCGGGATCGGGAAAGAAAACTTCTCGGGAAAATCGAGGAGGCGATCGAGCGGATTGATAACGGTAGCTATGGGACCTGCGAGGATTGTGGCGACCCCATTGCCCCGGAGCGGCTCGAGGCGCGTCCGGTAACGACCTACTGTATCGAATGTAAAACACGCCAGGAACAAGAAGAAAAAACCAAGGCCTGACAAGATGCCGGAACTTCGTAAAGATCCGATCCTCGGACGCTGGATTATTATTTCCACGGAACGGGGCAAACGGCCAACCGATTTCATTATCGAAGAGAATCAGACAAAGGGAGGATTCTGCCCCCTTTGTCCGGGCAACGAGGCCACTACTCCGAAAGAGGTTTTGAGCTACGGCCGGAAAAACCCCGCAGCCGACACCCCCGGCTGGTCCCTGCGGGTCGTGCCCAACAAATACCCCGCCCTGGTCATTGAAGGTGGTCTCAACAAGGAAGGCGAGGGCATTTACGACAAGATGAACGGGATCGGCGCCCACGAGGTGATTATCGAAACCCCGGACCACGACGCCTCTTTTTCCCATCTGCCCGCCGCCCAGATGATCCAGGTCTTCTGGGCCTTCCGGGACCGCATTACCGACCTGGAAAAAGATTCCCGGTTCCTCTACGCCATGATCTTCAAGAATTACGGCCGGGCCGCCGGCGCCTCCCTGGAACACTCCCATTCTCAGCTGGTGGCCCTGCCCGTCCTGCCGAGAATGATCGTTTCCGAGCTGGAGGGCAGCAAGAGCTACTACGGCTATAAGGATCGCTGCATATTCTGCGATATCATTCACCAGGAAACCCGAAAAGACGTCCGGGTCGTCAGCCGCAACGAGCACTTCATCGCCATCGAACCCTATGCGCCCCGCTCCCCCTTCGAGACCTGGGTGCTGCCCATCAACCACCACTGCTCTTACGTCTCGACTACCGAGAAGATGATGGAATCCTTGACGGCAATATTCTCCGAGGTCATGCTCCGTCTGGACGCCTGCATCCCGAACGTTCCGTACAACTTTGTCCTGCATACCGCCCCGCTCAGATCCGAGACCCTGAACTACTATCACTGGCATTTCGAGATAATGCCCAAACTGACCTCCATAGCCGGTTTTGAATGGGGCTCGGGATTCTACATAAATCCCGTCCCGCCCGAGGAGGCCGCCAAGTTTCTGAAAGAGGCGGAGATTTGAAAGACACTTTCCGGATAGAACCCGGTTCTCCCGAAAGCAAGAAAATTTCGCCAACAAATCAAAGGGGGTTATCCCGTTGAAAAAGATCCTGCTCGTAGATGACGAAGAAAGCATCCACCTCCTCTACCGGGAAGAACTGGAGGAACTGGGTTTCGAGGTGCACTCGACCATGTCCGGCGAAGAGGCCTTGAATATCCTGCCCACCCTGCGACCGAACCTCGTCATTCTCGACATCAACATGCCGGGAATGAACGGCATCGATGTGCTGAGGAAAATCAAGGAAATGGATGCCGGCATGCCGGTCATCCTGAGCTCCGCCTATCAGGAATTCAAACAGGACCTGTCGTCATGGGCCTCGGACGATTTTATCGTTAAATCGGCCGACATGAGCCAGCTCATCGAGTCGGTATTACGTCATATCCGCGATTGACCTCGCCCTGCTCCGCCTCCGTCCGATCGGAACGAGCTCCCTATCGTTACTGCACCGGTCTTTACTCCGCACGGCGCCTTTTCCGCGGAACCGGACCTAACCAAACAACTATCCAGGCCGCACAGTCCCGATCATGAAAGACATTCAGAACCAGCCCGACTACCGCCGCATCAACATCAAGAAGGTGGGGGTCAAGGACATTTCATATCCGATCAAAGTCCTCGACAAGACCCGGCAACATCAGAGTTCCGTGGCCACGGTCAATATGTACGTCGACCTGCCTCACCATTTCAAAGGCACCCACATGAGCCGTTTCGTGGAGATTCTTAACAGTTTCCACGGCAATATCGACCTGAAGAGCTTTCACGCCATTCTGGAAGAGATGAAGGAACGGCTCCAGGCCAAGGAAGCCCATATAGAAATGGAGTTCCCCTACTTTCTGAAGAACGAGCCCGGCCGGGATCTGGTCGGCATCAATGAATATACCTGCCGGATGCACGGCTCCCTCGGCCAGACCGACGAATTTATCATGAACATCCAGGTTCCCATCTACCCACCCCTGACCAGCCAGGCCGACGACAGTCTGCCGAGATTCCTCGGGCGCTGGGGGATTGCCGAAGTCAGCCTCCCCTTCCGACATTTTATCTGGATCGAGGATCTGATAAAAATGATTGAGGAAGTAACCCTGCATAATTTAGATTGGTCCGATGCGGCGTGCGCGCCGACCGGAAAATCCCTTTCGGTGGAAAGCATGACCAGGGCCATCGGGGAGAAGCTGGCGGAAAACAACGATATCAGCAGTTTCACGGTCACCGTCAAAAACCTGGCCGCGGGCTTCAACACCTTTGCGACCCTGGAAGGTCCCTGAAGATTAATTTCACGTGATCCGCAGCCGTCACGGATTCAGGTACAACTTCTTATACCCACAGGGCATAAGTTTCCTACGAGTCCCGCCTTGCGGGACTCAACTCAGCTTTATACCCAACAGGGCATAAGTTTCGTTTGAGCAGACGAGCTGCTCAACTCAGCTTTAAAAACAGAGAGCGCAAACATCATGCAGGATGAACTTCTTTTTGAGATAGGCACCGAGGAGATCCCGGCCGGTTACATCCGGCCCGCCATTGCCGATATGGCAAAAATGATCAAAACCAGACTGGCCGAACTCGGCCTGGACCATGGTGCGATAAAGACCGCCGCCACCCCCCGGCGCCTCACCCTCTGCGTCGAAGGGCTGGCCGAGACCCAGGAGGATCGGCGCGAGGAGGTGACCGGCCCTCCGAAAGCGGCCGCCTTCGACAGTGACGGCAAACCGACCAAGGCCGCTGAAGGTTTTGCCAGATCGCGGGGGGTAGGATTGGACGACCTCCAAATCGTGCAGACCCCGAAGGGTGAATACCTGATGGTCGTGGTCGAAAATAAAGGCGAAAAAACCGCGGAGCTCCTGCCCGGACTGTTAACCGGGATAATCCATCACCTCTCCTTCCCCAAGTCGATGCGCTGGGGATCGGGGACGGCAAGCTTCGCCAGGCCGATCCAGTGGATCCTGGCCCGCTTCGCCGGCGAAGTGATCCCCTGCCGGATCAACGATGTGCGCAGCGGTCCTGTTACCCGGGGACACCGCTTCATGGCGCCCCAAGCCTTCGAAGTCAGCAATTTCGACAACTACCTCGAAAAGCTGCGCCGGGCACACGTCATCTCCGACCCGGAAGAACGACGCCTGGCGGTGCTCGGGGAAATCACCGAAACGGCAAGAGAGGCCGGCGGCCGGATCATGGAAGATGACGAACTGGTGGACACCGTCGCCAACCTGGTCGAGGAACCCCACGCCGTCCGCGGCACCTTCGATGAAAAGTTCCTGGCCCTGCCCCGGGAGGTATTGATCACCTCGATGCGCGAGCATCAGAAATATTTTGCCATCATCGACGATCAAGGCGAACTGCTGCCAAACTTTATCGCGGTTAACAACACCGCCACCAGAGATCAAACCCTGGCCGTTGAAGGGCATCAACGGGTCCTGCGCGCCCGCCTTGAAGACGCCCTGTTTTTCTTTAAGGAGGACCAGAACCATCGCCTGTCCGACCGGGTCGGGCAGCTTTCGGGGGTGGTTTTCCAGGCCGGGCTCGGCACCATGCTGGAAAAAACCGAACGGTTAACCGCCCTGGCCGGATGGCTGGCGGAGAAGACGGCGCCGCGGGCGGCAACCGACGCCAAGCGGACCGCGCTCCTGGCCAAAGCCGATCTCCTTACCGAAATGGTCAACGAATTCCCTTCCCTGCAGGGCACCATGGGACGCGCCTACGCCATGCTCGACCGGGAGCCGCCGGAAGTCGCCCAGGGAATCGCCGAGCACTACATGCCGGTCCGAGCCGGCACTCCCCTTCCGGAATCGGACTGCGGCGCGATTGTCAGTCTGGCCGATCGGATCGACACCATTGCCGGCTGTTTCGGGATCGGCAAGCAGCCAACCGGCACCACCGACCCTTACGGACTCAGGCGGCTGGCCCTCGGCCTGTTGCATATCATCAGCGCCCGGGGCTACACCCTGTCCCTGGCCGAGCTGACCGCCAAGGCCCTTGAGCTCTATGGCGGCAAAGTCACCGAGAAGATTCCCGCCGCCCAGGCCGCGGTACTCGATTTCATCAGGGGCCGTTACGTTAACGATCTGCTCGGCCGGGGGATCCC
>JBHEOZ010000110.1:6125-6577 GCA_046260555.1 Desulfurivibrionaceae bacterium | reverse complement strand
GATCAACGGGCAGCCCTGATCGAGACCCTGGAGATGGCCGGCGGTAACCAGTCCCAGGCCGCCAGGATTCTCGGGATCAGCCGGGTCACCGTCTGGAAAAGAATGAAGAAATACGAGATCTCCCCCCGGAGTTTCTCCTGAATAATTTCCCCAAAAAAATCAGGGAGTATGGCGCAGGACCACCAGGGAACGGGCTGTGACCTCGATCCGCTCCCCGGCCCCGAGGGGTTCCTCCTCTTCCAGCCAGCCGCTTGCGGTGTCGAGTTCCTTCAGCCAGCGCTCCCCCCAATTCGGGCCGGGGAGGATAAAATCCAATGGTTCATGGTGGGCATTGAAGATCAGGTAGAAGTTATCGTCGGTTACCGGCTCGCCGCGGGGATTGGGGTTCGGAATGGTGGCGCCGTTCAGGAAGACCCCCAGGGACTTGGCATAGCCCTGGTCCCAGTTCTCTT
>JBHEOZ010000110.1:303-6062 GCA_046260555.1 Desulfurivibrionaceae bacterium | reverse complement strand
CCCAGAAGCATGGGCACCCCCTGGGAAAGCAGCAGGGTGGCGAGAAAATTACGCTTCTGGCGGGCGCGCAGGCGGCGTACCTCGGGATCGTCAGTGGGTCCTTCCGCCCCGCAGTTCCACGAGCTGTTGTGGCTTTCACCGTCGCGGTTTTCCTCGCCGTTGGCCTCGTTGTGCTTTTCATTGTAAGAAACCAGATCGTTCAAGGTGAAGCCGTCGTGGGCGGTGATGAAGTTGATGCTGGCGTAGGGCAGACGGGAGGTGTTTTCGTAGAGGTCGCAGCTGCCGGTGAAGCGGGCGGCGAACTCGCCCATGGTCTGGTGCTCACCCCGCCAGAAGTCCCGGACGCAGTCCCGGTATTTACCGTTCCACTCGGTCCAGACCGGCGGAAAGTTGCCGACCTGATAGCCGCCCTCGCCCACGTCCCAAGGCTCGGCGATGAGCTTGACCTGGCTGATCACCGGATCCTGCTGGATCAGATCGAAAAAGGCGGAGAGGCGGTCGACATCGTGGAGCTCCCGGGCCAGGGTGGCGGCCAGATCGAAACGGAAGCCGTCCACGTGCATCTCCAGAATCCAGTATCGTAAGGAATCCATGACAAGCTGCAACGCATGCGGATTGCGCATGTACAGGCTGTTGCCGGTGCCGGTGTAATCCATGTAATAGCGCGGATCATCGGTCAGGTGGTAGTAATAGGAATTGTCGATCCCCTTGAAACCGAGCATCGGACCGAGGTGATTGCCCTCCGCCGTGTGGTTGTAAACCACATCCAGAATCACCTCCATGCCGGCCTGGTGCAGGGCTTTGACCATCTGCTTGAATTCGGCCACCGCGGCGCCGGGTCGGACATCGGCTGCGTATTCATTCTGGACGGCCAGATAGCCGATGGAGTTGTAGCCCCAGTAGTTTCGCAAGTCCCGGTCGACCAGATGCTTGTCGTGGATGAAGAAATGGACCGGCATCAGCTCGATGGCGGTGACCCCGAGCGACTTCAGATAGTCGATGACCGCCGGCTGCGCCAGCCCCGCGTAGGTGCCGCGCAGCTCTTCGGGAACTTCCGGATGGCGGGCGCTGAGGCCCTTGACATGGGTTTCGTAGATGATCGTTTCGTGCCAGGAGAGTTGCAGGCGGCGGTCGCCGCTCCAGTCGAAATGGGGCTGATGGACTACGGATTTGGGCATGAAAGGGGCGCTGTCGCTGTCGCTGCGGGACTCGGGGCCGTCATTGAAAACGTAAGGGAAGATTGCCTCGTTCCATTGCACCTGGCCGTCGATGGCTTTGGCGTAGGGGTCGAGCAGCAGTTTGGCCGGATTGCAGCAGTGGCCGCGGGCCGGGTCCCACGGGCCGTGGACCCGGTACCCGTAGCGTTGGCCCGGGTCGACCGCAGGGAAGTATCCGTGCCAGCAATAACGCGTCACCTCGGGCAGATCGACCCGGGTCTCGACTCCCTCATCGTCGAAGAAGCACAGTTCGACACGTTCGGCGATTTCGGAAAAGAGGGAGAAATTGGTTCCGGAGCCGTCAAAAACAGCACCCAGGGGGTAGGGTTGTCCAGGCCATACTTTCATGGTTCGTATTCCCGCAAAGAGGTTTCAAGTTGGCGGCGGTGGTTCTGCAACGGCCGCCGGCTGGTTGGTGGCTGCCCACAAATGGTCTTTTTGCCCGGGCAGTCCGTCGCCGCAGAGTAGAGAGGCGCCCACGCCTTCGAGGAGTATGTGGAGTTGGCGCCCGTCCGGGGTGCTTTCCAGTGCATTCCTGCTCCTCGTTCCCGGACAAAAATCCTGATTGCTGGACACCACGAGTAAATTTTAGCGATAATCGAGGGGCCATGGCAAGAAATTGTTTTTGACGGCCGCGCCCCGCCTGGGCGCGAAATCGGCCCCCCTGCTCTTCGCGCTTCCAATCAGATTCAGCTGACAGGGTCTGGAGCCGGGGATGACCTCGCGGGAGGGGGCGGTATCCAGCCCCCAAAGGTCCAGTCCCCAGGGGTTGCCAATGCGGACGAGGAATGATATAAACTTGGCAGAAGTTTGGTCTTGCCCCTGAAATTTCGCCCTCAAAAAAGTTTCGGGAATCCCCGAATCCCTTAATCAAGCGGGCCGCAAAGGCTAACAGGCCGGCCGGCGCAACAAAAAAAGGATAAATTATCATGCATGCACTTATCTGCGGATCGTTCGCTTTCGACAATATCATGGTCTTCCATGACCGTTTCAAAAACCACATCCTGCCCGACAAGGTCCATATCCTCAATGTCAGTTTTCTGGTTCCCGAGATGCGCCGTGAATTCGGGGGATGTGCCGGCAATATCGCCTACAACCTAAATCTGCTTGGGGGCAACGCCTTGCCGATGGGCACGGTCGGGGAGGATTTCGGCCTCTATGAGGCGTGGATCAACAAATGCGGGATCAGGCGCGATCATGTCAAGCGGATCGACAGGACCTTTACCGCCCAGGCTTTTGTGACCACCGATCTGGATGACAATCAGATCACCGCCTTCCATCCCGGGGCGATGAATTATGCCCATGAAAACAAGGTTGCCGATGCCGCGGACGTCACGATCGGCATTGTCTCCCCCGATGGCCGGGACGGCATGATCCAGCACGCCAGCCAGTTCGCCGAGGCCAATATTCCTTTTATCTTCGATCCGGGCCAGGGACTGCCGATGTTTGACGGCGACGATCTGCTGCGCTTTATCGAGCAGGCCACCTGGCTCACCGTCAACGATTACGAATGGCAATTGATCCAGGACCGGACCGGACTCAGCGCCGAGCAGGTGGCGGAAAGGCTCAAGGCCCTGATCGTCACCAGGGGCGGCGAGGGCTCGCGGATCTGGACCGGCGGCAAGAAAATCGAGGTGCCGGTGGCCAGGGTCTCGGCGATGGAAGATCCCACCGGCTGCGGCGATGCCTACCGGGCCGGGATTCTTTACGGACTGATGAACGATCTGGACTGGGAAACGACCGGGCGCCTGGCCGCCCTGATGGGGGCGATCAAGATCGAGAAACCCGGCACCCAGAACCATTTCCTGGAAACCGCGGCCATTGCCGAACGTTTCAAGGACGAATTCGGCTACTCTTATTAAATCTCAACTTTCCGGGTTGGAGATTTGTATGTAATAACAACATCCTATACGTACAGACCCAGAGACCTTTCGTCATTCCGGCATGTTTTTAGCCGGAATCCAGCGGGCCACATCGCCTGCGGCGGAGGTTTATCAAAAAGTAACTTTGTATCAATTTATGCCAAAATTTGCGATAAAACCTGTAAATATAGAAGCACGAAAATACAGTCAGTTACGTTGTAGTTACTTGGAAGGCTTTCACTATATACTGGACCCCGGCTCAAAACATGCCGGGGTGACGGAGACGTGAAATTGAACACATAGGTAGCAACAAATTAGTTCGTTTTTACAACATAATAAGTCAACCCGGAAAGTTGAGTTATTAAATCTCAACTTTCCGGGTTAACTTAACTATCCGATAGAATGAGTTATTTCAAATCGATTCTCAAACGAGAAGCCGGAAGCCGGAAGCCGGAAGCCAGGAGCCAGGAGCCGGCAGCCAGGAGCCAGGGAAAAGCTTTAAAATCAGCCCTTCTGACTTCCGGATCCCGACTCCGGGCTCCTTTACGGTTGAAGCAATAGTACTCCACAACGGTTAATAGACGCCAGCTTGAAGCCCGGACTCCCGGTTAACTCCTGGGGATCCTTCGTTTTACGGCCGGAGTTGGGAAACCCCTGGCCGGGAGGAGGGCCAGGGCGATCTGTTCGTAAAATTTAAGCCTTGCGACCATTCACTTTTCCCAGCTTATCTGTGTATAATCGGGAGTGGCCGGATCTTATTTCCGAAGGGATCCGGTATGGTCGCCCCGAGGCAGAGCCTTGGCGAAACCCCAAGCAAAGTTGAAAACAAATTGCCCAGTTATCTCGATTTCCTCAAAGATCCCCAGGCCTATCCCCATCGAGCCGGTGAAGTAACCCTCCTGCAAACTCACATCTCCTATCTGTTTCTGGCCGGTTCTTATGTCTACAAGGTCAAAAAACCGGTGGACTTCGGCTTTCTCGACTTTACCACCCTTGCCAGGCGCAGATATTACTGCGAGGAAGAGCTGCGTCTCAATCGGCGGCTCTGCCCGGATATCTATATGCGGTTAAAATGGTGCGGATGCCCGCCGAGGGCATGATGGACAAGGTAATTGAGGCCGGCAACCTGACCCGCCACTCCCTTGAGAAGATTGTCGAGATCCTGGTCCCTTTTTACCAAAAGGCCGAGAGCGGTCCGGAGATCGTCGAGGCGGGCAGCCGGGACAGGGTCGCCGGCAACATCCGCGATAATTTCCGGCAGACCGAACCCTTTATCGGCTGTCCCGCTTTGTCCCGGGAAGATTTTAATCGGCTCCGCGGTTATGCCGAGGGGGTGCTGGCCGACGACCACCTCTTCCGGCGGCGCCAGGAGGAGGGATGGATCCGCGACGGGCACGGCGATCTTCATTCCGGCAATATCTGCCTGGGCGAGCTGGTCTGGATATTCGATTGCATTGAATTCAACCGAGGTTTGCGCTATGGTGATCTGGCTGCGGATCTGGCCTTTCTGGCGATGGATCTCGATTATCGCGGCCAGGAGCAGCACTCGATCTGGTTTGTCGATACTATCTCCGAACGGCTCAATGATCCCGGCCTCCATGCCGTGTTGAACTTTTACAAATGCTACCGGGCTTATGTCCGGGGCAAGATCGGTCTGCTGACCGGGCAGGACCGGGAGGTCGATCAGTCGACCAGGGCGGCGAGCCTTCAACGGGCGGGCCGTTATTTTAAGCTGGCGGTGGGTTATGCCGAAGAAAGCTAGAATCTGGATAACCGATCACGGAATAAGCAGCTCAGGATTGGCCAATCCCTCGGCCGGTAAGCGATTACAGGGTGCCGGAGATGCGCCCCGAAGGAAGTGCTCTTGGGGTGCAAGGCATCGGCCTGTGATGTGTACTGGTGTACATGAACAGGGTGATAACACAGCAGATTCGGTACCCTGTAATCGCTTACGAATCTGGGTGTTCTTCGGGATGGTTGCCACCGGTAAAAGTACCCTGGCGGCAAAATGGGCGGCCAGGCAGGGGGCGGCCTATTTCAATTCGGACCGGGTCCGCAAGGAACTGGCCGGGCTGCCCGCAACCGCCGGCAGCAGGGAGTCCCTCGACCGGGGCATCTACAGCCGTGAATTCAGCCGGCGCACCTACGATGCTCTGCTGGGTAAAGCCGAGGAGGAATGCTCGCGGGGCCGGGCGGTGGTGCTCGACGCCTCCTATCAGAGCCGGGCCGAACGGGATCGGGTCAGGGCGCTGGCCGCCCGCCTGCAGGTTGAGGTGTTATTCATCTTCTGTACGTGCCCGGAGGAGGAGATCATGCGCCGCCTGGCCATCAGAAGCCGGGACCCCGAGGCGGTATCGGACGGACGTCCCGCTATCTACCAGGCCCAGAAGGAGCGTTTCGATTACCCCGACGAATTGTCCGACGACCAGCTGGTAGAGCTGTCTACCGTGGGCGATCCGGATGCTCTGCCGGGGGAACTGGACAAGATCCTTGCGGGTTTTTCCTAGCACTCCCCCATAAATGACATACTCGCAAGAAGTCGAGGTTACCATAATGTCATTTCGACCAAAGGGAGAAATCTTAATAGTAACAATAAATTAAAGTGACTCTATAGAATACTCAACTCAAGCTCTCGAAGAGGTTGTTTGTATGCGTCATATGTCATTTCGACCGCAGGGAG
>JBHEOZ010000110.1:0-293 GCA_046260555.1 Desulfurivibrionaceae bacterium | reverse complement strand
CCACTTAAATTAAAGAACAAGATTTCTCACATGCGTTCGAAATGACCGCTTTTTAAGCCTTGTTGCGACGCCATCATAAACTCCAGTTACTTTGAGGTAAGCCGATCATGTACAAACGTATTTACGTGCTGAAGTTTCCGAAGGAAAATATCGATCAACCGATTATCTGCAAGCTCGTCAAGAAATATGATGTTGAATTCAATATCCTCAAGGCCGATATCAATCTTCAAGAGGAAGGGTTGATCGTTCTGGAACTGCTCGGGCGCAAGGCCAATGTCGAGGAAGGTATTCGC
>JBHEOZ010000011.1:0-18096 GCA_046260555.1 Desulfurivibrionaceae bacterium | reverse complement strand
AAGTTTGATGAGTTTGTAAAAAGTCGGGATTGCTTTAATGTCATTTCGACCAACGGGAGAAATCTTAATAGTTCCAATGGGTTAAAGAACAAGATTTCTCACATGCGTTCGAAATGACAGTTTTTTCGACTTTTTGCGACACCATCAGAATTATCATGAAAAAACTGACCTTACCGACAAGGATAACTTCCCTCGGATCGCTTAACCATGATTTTTTTGCCGACCCGCCGGGTGGTTATCGTTGGCCTGAATCCGTGAGCGTTCGAAAACGGTGCAGATGCACGATAAACTTCGTCACTTCAGAGTCGGAAAATTCTCACCCACCCGACTACGCGACTTTATAAATTCCGCATCATCCCGCCCAACGATATCGCCGCAGAAATTTCAAATTGGCCGGGCCGCTGAAGCGTTTTTTTGCTTCACAAGCTTTGCGGAGGGAAGATATACTTAGCGAAGGAGTCAAGGATGACGGGAAACGCCAGTTTCGGCAGAGCTGGCTAGTTACGGTGGCGCTACCGGCCGAGGCGGGAAACGGCTCTTCACTTTTCCCGCACCTTAAAGGAAACAAGAAGGAGATAAACAAACATGTCCCCGGAAAAGGCGAACCATTCAGGTCACAGCCGGAACAGCAGCGGACACGGCAACAAACACGACCATGACAATCATTCGGATCACCAGAGCCACCATGCCATGATGGTGGCCGATTTCCGGCGCCGGTTCTGGGTCTCCCTGGTTCTGAGCATTCCGATTATAGTTCTCGCCCCTTTGATTCAAGGGCTTCTCGGAGTCGAGGAGGCATGGAGTTTTCCGGGAGACAGCTACGTGCAGTTCGGACTGACCACCATCGTCTTTTTTTACGGGGGCTGGCCTTTCCTGACCGGCCTGGTCGATGAGTTGAAGAAAAAAGAACCCGGGATGATGACCCTGATCGGCCTCGCCATCACTGTCGCTTACGTCTACAGTTCCGCCGTGGTCTTCGGGTTGGCCGGCAAGTTTTTTTTCTGGGAAATCGCCACCCTGATCGACGTGATGCTGCTCGGCCACTGGTTCGAAATGAGATCGGTAATGGGCGCCTCGGGAGCCCTTGAAAAGCTGGTCAAGATGATGCCCTCCGAGGCCCACCGCCTCACCGGCGCGGGCAAAACCGAGGATGTGCCGGTGACCGAGCTTAGCCGGGAAGACCGGGTACTGGTCAAACCGGGGGAAAAAATCCCCACCGACGGAAAAATTATCGAGGGCCACACCTCGGTAAACGAGTCGATGCTGACCGGGGAAAGCAAGCCGGTCGAGAAACAGCAGGGCGACGAGGTGATCGGCGGGGCGGTCAACGGCGAATCGACCATCACCATCGAGGTCAACAAGACCGGCAAGGACACCTATCTCTCCCAGATTGTCGACATCGTCAAGAAGGCCCAGGAATCCCGTTCCAGGAGTCAGGACCTGGCCAACCGGGCCGCCTTCTGGCTGACGGTCCTCTCCCTGTCCATCGGCACCGTCACCCTCCTGACCTGGCTGTTCGTCGGCAAGACGTTCGACTTCTCCCTGGAACGGATGGTCACGGTCATGGTTATCACCTGCCCCCACGCCTTGGGCCTCGCCGTACCGCTGGTGGTGGCGGTATCCACTTCCCTCGCCGCGGGACAGGGATTGTTGATCCGGGACCGGTCCGCCTTCGAACGGGCCAGGTTGATCGATTCGATCGTCTTCGACAAAACCGGCACCCTGACCAAAGGGGAGTTCGGGGTCGACGAAATCGTCGGCCTGGGTGAAAGGGAGGAAGGCGAGATCCTCCGTCTGGCCGCGGCCGTCGAGGCCAATTCGGAACATCCCATCGCCGCCGGCATCGTCAAGAAAGCCGAGCAGAAGGATCTTGATTTTCCCCAGGCCCGGGACTTTCACGCCATAACCGGCAAGGGCGGCGAGGCTACCGTGGAAGGCAAAAACGTCAAGGTGGTCAGCCCCGGCTACTTGAAGGAAAACCGGATCGACTTCCCCGAGGAAAAACTCCGGAGCTTCGCGGAAAAAGGCAAGACCGCGGTCTTCGTCCTGGTCGACGAGCAACCGTGGGGGATTATCGGCCTGGCCGATATAATCCGGGAGGAATCCAGGGAGGCCGTCAGGCAGTTAAAAGAAATGGGAGTCCGGGTGATGATGCTGACCGGCGACAGCGAGGCCGTTGCCGCGGCGGTTGCCAGGGAACTGGGCCTGGACGATTATTTTGCCGAGGTGTTGCCCGACAAGAAAGCGGAAAAGATCAGGGAAGTCAAGGCTGGAGGGGGCGTCACCGCCATGGTCGGCGACGGGGTCAACGATGCCCCCGCCCTGGTTGAAGCCGATGTGGGTATCGCCATCGGGGCCGGCACCGATGTGGCCATGGAGGCCGCCGACATCGTCCTGGTCCGCTCCGATCCCAGGGATGTCCTGGCGATCTCCAGACTGGCCCAAGCCACCCACGCCAAAATGATCCAGAATCTCTGGTGGGCGACTGGCTACAATGCCGTCGCGATTCCGCTGGCCGCCGGGGTCCTCTACCCGATAGGCTTCATCCTGCCGGCGGCGGTGGGCGCCCTGGTCATGAGCCTGTCGACGATCATCGTCGCCATCAACGCCAAACTTCTGAAAATGGCATAAAACAGGCGATCACTCCCCGGGAAGATATTGCTCCTCGAGTTTCTTGAGTTCGGCGACATTGTCGATGAGATGGACGGTTTCCACAACCCCGTCGGAATACTCCTTATTCAGGCGCACCTTGCCCCCTTTGTCGAGGGCTTCCCGAGCCGCGGCAAACCGCTCCCGGACAGATTGACGGTCTTTGCCCTCTCTGGCGGATTGCAGCTCCGATACCTTCAGAATATATTCCTGTCCCATAACTACCTCTACTCACCTTTCACATCGATCGGCCAGGCAATTCAAGCGGAGCCGATCGGGCAATATAATCCTGACTGACAGGACAATTCTTATCCAACAAGACACCGGAGCTTGCCGGATTCGCGACGCCCTCCCACCTGAAAACCTACTTACCCTTGGCGACGGTTGTCGGACTCAGATTGTATTTTTTCAACAGGGCATAGAGCCTTGAGCGTGATATATCGGCAATCTCGCAGGCCCGGCCGACATTGCCCGAGCAGGAATTGAGAAGATCGTCCAGGTATTCCTTTTCCAGCCCGGTCAGGGTGTTTTCCCGAGCCTTCTGGAGGGTGGGAAAAACTTGCCGGCGCTCGTTTTCATGCCCTTTTCCCCATTCAGCCGGATCATGTCCTTTTTTACTGAGATTATCGATGGCCTGGACGCGAATATTGATCGGCAGATGGATCGGCAGAAGAATTTCGCTGTCCGAGGCCGCGGCAATGGATCGTTCGATAACATTGAAAAGCTCACGGACATTGCCGGGCCAGCCATAGCGCCGGAGCACGACCAGATACTCGGCCGAAAAGCGCTTGGTCTTCAGCCGTTTTGCCGCGCAATATTTATTCATGAAAAAGTAGGCAAGTTCGGCCAGATCGGCCCGCCGGCTGCGCAGGGTCGGCAGATCGATCTGGAAGGTTTTCAACCGGAAGAGCAGATCCTCCCGGAATCGTTTCTCCGCGACAAGTTGCTGCAGGTCCTTGTTGGTAGCGGCAATAACCCGAAAATCAACCCGGATGGTACTGTTGCCGCCGACCGGGCGCAGGGTGCGCTCCTGGAGAACGCGAAGTATTTTTTTCTGCACGTCCAGGGGCAATTCGCCGATCTCGTCCAGAAAGAGGGTCGACAGATGGGCCTGCCTGACGAGACCTTCACTGGCGCGATCGGCTCCGGTAAAGGCGCCCCGGACATGACCGAACAAAATACTCTCAACCAGATTTTCCGGCAGGGATGCGCAATCGACCACAACCATTTCCTTGTCGCTTCTGGAACTTATGGCATGGGTTGCCTGGGCGAACAGCTCTTTGCCGGTCCCCGATTCACCGGTGATCAGGACATTGGCGTCGGAGGGACCCGCTTTGACCACCAGGTCGAGACACTCCTGGATGGCCGGACTGTTGCCGACGATTCCCTCGCTTCTGAAATGATCAAGGGCGGCGACATCCGCCGTTTTCACCTTTTCCCCTACTGTGCGCCGATACTCCAGGATGTTTTTAAAGGAGCCGAGCAGGTCGGCCTCGAACTCGGATTCGATGATATAGTCCCAAACCCCGTTCTTGAAAAGCTTTTCGGCGGAGAGCGGATCCTGGCCGGGCCCGACCACGACGATAACCGGTTTGCCGGGCGATTTCGCCAGGCTGGCGACAATCTCTCCGGCGTGACCATCGGGCATATGCTCCCGCAAGAGCACGATATCGAAACGGTCGGAAGAAAGCTTACGCAGACCCTCGTTGATCCGCGGGACATGGGTGATTCGATACCCCTGGCAATCGGCCAGGGAGGAAATGCTCCGATAGAAATTCAGCTCGTGGTCCACTACCAGAATTCCACCTTGCAATAACTCTTTTTTCCCTGTCATGGAAACGCCTTACCACCCGTTGCGGTTATCATTAAACTTCATGCCCCGAACAGCCCGGCTAAACGACTCCGGCTGAGCACCACTGAGCAAGGATTCTCATTCGAGTATAGCAAAGAATGATCTTCCGGGTAAAAGTATTACTGAAATTGAATAAGTTCGCGAAAAGTCAGGGGATGGCTAAGCTAAAATCGTCAAATCCAAGGCGCGTAAATTTCGAGGAATGAAGCATACTTCAGTACGCTGCAATGACGAGACAATTTGCGGCAACGCCGGAGTTGGCGACTTTTTGCGACGCCATCAAAATTCAAATACCCCTGAATCCCTGAGGGTTCGAAAACGGCTCAGATGCAAAACGAGCCGGGCGGGGCGCCGGCCGAAAAGCCGTCATCGTTAAATAAACCCGAATGGCATGAAAATCGCAAAACCCTATGGTAGCTAAGTTCAGTGGTCTGATCGATCCCGGCATGAACATCCCGGTTTAAATTTGAAGGGGTCGGCTTAAAGGTTTTATCGCGGTGAACTGTATGGATGCACCCCATGTCCTGCTGGTGGAAAATAATCCCGACAACGTTTCCCTGATCTGCAAGATGCTTGGCCAATCCTGTTTCGACGACTTCAAGGTTGAACTGGCTTCAACCCTCGCCCAGTCAATCGAGATGCTGAACGCGACCCCCTTTGACGCCGTACTGCTGGAAATGGTCCTCTCCGATTCCGCCGGACTCAACACGGTCCGCCAGATTACCAAACGCTTTCCGGAAGCGGCGATCATCGTTTTAAACGAACTGAGCTCAAACAGTCTGGCCAGCCAGGCGATACGCTACGGAGCGCAAGATTTTCTGGAAATAAAATTTCTTTCGGCGAAACGGCTTGCCCAGACCATAAATTACGCCATCGAACGGAAGAGAAACATGAATCAGAAAGAAAGACTCCTGGCCGATCTCACCGGGGCTCTTGAAGAGATCGAAATGCTACGAAAGATCATTCCGGTCTGTGCCGGCTGCAATAAAATCCACGATGCCAATAACAGATGGCGGAGCCTGGAGAGCTATCTCCATGAGTTTTCAGCCAAAACAACAAAGATCACAATTTGTCCGGAATGTGAAGACACTCTTTATTCAGGAGCCCGGCATGAAAGAGCGGAAAGTAAAAATTGATGGCGAGGAAATGAGAAGATAATGGATATAATCATCTTCGAGGCCGAGAAATGGGAAGGTGAATCCTTCGAGACCCTGGCGGCCGATCACGACCTGCGCCTTACCAATAAAGCGCTCACCCCCGATAACGCCGGATCCTTTATGCACGCGGAGATTATCTCGACCTTCCTCTATTCGGATCTGAGCATGGCGACACTGGCCAAATTCAATAAACTGCGACTCATTGCCACTCGCTCCACCGGCTTCGACCATATCGATCTCGGCTACTGCGATAAACACGGCATAAAAGTCGCCAATGTCCCGGATTACGGAGTTACGCCGGTGGCAGAGCATGTCTTTACCCTGCTGCTCGCCTTGAGCCATCGGCTGATTGAGGCGGCCGATCGGACCCGGCGCGGAGATTTTTCGGGGCGGGATCTGCGCGGCTTTGACCTGGAAGGCAAGACCATCGGCGTCATCGGCGCCGGCGCAATCGGGCAAGGCGTCCTCCGCATCGCAGCCGGCTTCGGGATGAAAAGGATAGCCTTTGATCCCCACCCGGACAACTCCACCGCCAAAAGGCTTAAGTTCGAATATGTCGATTTCGAAAGCCTGCTGCAACGGGCCGATATAATCACATTGCACGTACCGGCCAACAAGGATACCATTAATATGCTGGCCCGCGAACAGTTTGACAAGATGAAAAAGGGCGTGGTCATAATCAATACCGCCCGGGGCGCCTTAATCGACGTGGTCGAACTGGTGGCGGCTCTTTATTCGGGAAAGGTGGCCGGGGCCGGCCTCGATGTCTTATCCGCGGAGTCGGCGATTCACGAGGGGAGCAAATTGGCGCGATCCCTTTTCGGGGAAAAATCGGACCTGGCCCCTTTACTGGCCGACGAGATCCTGTTGCGCTTACCCAATGTAGTCGTTACCCCGCACAACGCGTTCAACACCCGCGAGGCGATGTCGCAGATCATCAACACCACTTCCGGAAACATCGCCGGCTATCTGCGCGGCGAGCCGAAAAACCTGATAAACTGAAGAGGGTTTAAACTTGAAGACCATAGCAACTCTGACCATGAACCCCTGTCTGGACATTTCTTCCTCGGTCCCGGAAGTGGTCCCCACCGACAAGCTGCGCTGCGGAAAAGTTTTGCGTGAGCCCGGAGGCGGCGGCATCAATGTCGCCAGGGCGATCTATCAACTGGGCGGAAAAGCGGTCGCCTTTTATCCGGCCGGAGGCGGAACCGGCCAGGTCGTTAATGAAATGCTGAGCAAGGAGGGAATCGCCACCCATCCCCTGCCGAGCCGACACCTGACCAGAGAGAGTTTCGCCGTGCTCGACGAGTCCAGCGGCGAGCAATATCGATTCGTCCTGCCGGGACCGAAGCTGTGCAAGGCCGAATGGCAACGCTGTATGGCCGAAGTGGTTGCGAAACCGGGACCGGATTTTCTGGTAATCAGCGGCAGTCTGCCCCCCGGCGTTCCGGAGGACTTCTATGCGGAAATCGCCGGACGCCTGCAAGGTTCCTCAACCCGCCTGATTCTGGACACCTCGGGAGAACCCTTCAATAAAGCACTGAAGGCCGGAGGCATCTACCTGGCCAAACCAAATCTGAACGAACTGGAAGAGTTCAGCGGCCGAACACTCGATTCCGAAGCGGAACAGGAAAAGGTATGCGCCGATCTGATCGACAGCGGCGCCTGTGAAGCCATAGCCCTCTCCCTCGGTAAAGAAGGAGCACTGTTGATGGCTCCCGGAATCCGGAAGAGAATCGATGCCATCCCCACTAAGGTGGTCAGCGCGGTGGGCGCCGGGGACAGTTTTGTGGCAGGAATGAATCTCGCCCTCTTTCGTGAGCAGAGCCTGGAAGAAGCTTTTTTATACGGAATGGCCGCCGCAACCGCGGCCCTGATCACCCCCGGTACCGAGCTCTGCAAGCTCGACGATACCAATGCCTATTATCAACAGCTGCTGGAACGACATCCGCTGGGTGGTGAGGGGTAAGGAGTCAGGAGTGAGGTGAGGGGGGAGAAGCCGGGAATAGAGCCCCCGAAATCCCGAAAGAAATCAATAATCATCCGATCCATTTCGGCCCGCAGCTGTCTCAATTCTTTTTGCTTCCAGAGGGTTAAATCGACCATCTTCAAAATCCTGTTCTTGAAATTATCCCCTCGATGCAAAAGCGGCTCTGCCGGTCCGGATCGCGGCTTCGGCGAGGACGGCAAGGCCACCAATGATTTCAGAAGTCAGCGGCTCAAGCTGTTGTACGGTTTTTAAAACGCAGGAAGAGCTCTTTCACCCGATTCCTGAGCTTCTTGATCTGCTCATGATCCTCTTCGGCGGCAAAGCGAGGTTCGGAAATCGAATAGATGCTCTTATGCAGATCTTCCAGGTAGTGTTCCGTCGACATGCACCATTCATCGGTGACATAAATCCTGCTATAATCATGGCATAAATCCTGCTATAATTTATTTGCAGCCTGCCGATAAATAAAACTAGGAGTTATTATGCATCCCCCACACGCACGGATCTGGTGGTCTTTTTTCTTTCGAGGAGTAATCGCTATCCTTTTCGGCCTGACGGCCCTTTTACTGCCCACCGTCACTATCGAGATTTTGGTCATTCTGGTGGGCGCCTTTTTCTTTGCCGACGGGGTGCTGTCGATTATCGGTTCCTTCGCAAGCAAAGAAGTCGAAACCAGCTGGTGGGTATCTCTTCTCGAAGGCCTGGCCGGAATTTCCATCGGAATCTTGACCTTTATCTGGCCGAGCGCGACCCTGGTCGCGGTCATCCTGTTGATCGCCATCTGGGCCCTGCTTACCGGGGTGCTGGAAATTATTGCCGCCATCCGCCTGCGCAAGCTCATAAGTGGCGAATGGTTTCTCGGCTTAAGCGGGGTCATCTCCATCCTGTTTGGCGCCATCCTGATCGCAAGGCCGGGAGTGGGAGCCGTGGGCCCTGGTCTGGATCATCGGCGCCTATGCGATCTTTTTCGGGATTTTGATGATTTTTCTGGGTTTCAAACTTAAAAAACCGCTCCCTGACCAATGATGACGTCACAAAAGTATCAAAAATAGTGGGAAGAATAAATCCTGCGAGACAGGACAGACTGTCCCTTTAAGAAGAAAACCAACGAACCGGTCAATATGACCAAAAACAACAGGAGGAAGAGATCATGGCCAAACCTTTTCATATAGACTATGACGAATGCATTGCCTGTGGAACCTGTGCTGAAATCTGTCCGGATTGCTTCAAGTTTGACGACTCCGTGGCGCATGCGGAAGTCACGGGCTTTGACTGCCCAACGGATCTGGTTCAGGATGCAATGGATAATTGCCCTGTCACCTGTATTCACTGGGGAGAAGAACCTTAATAAACTTGACAAAGTCGCAAGTCACTGGATGGCTAAGCAAAAATCGTCAGATCCAAGGCGCGCGAATTTCGAGGAATGAAGCGTACTTCAGTACGCTGCAATGACGAGACAATTTGCAGCAACGCAGGAGCTGGCGACTTTTTGCGACGCCATCTTTCCTGCCGGGACCGAAAAAGTGTTCAGCAGAGCGGTTCCAGGGAAGAGCTGCGGCACAGGAGGATTTCCAGTTCCGGCCGCTCGCAGGAAAGCTTCTTCATGCCGTTCCGTAAAGCCGATTGCAGCCCTTCCTCCACGGTCGGATGGTAGTAGGGAAAGCGGAGAATATCGAAAACGGTCAAATTCTCCTGAATGGCCCAGGCCAGCAAATGGGCGAGATGCTCTCCGCCGGGGGCCGCCATCTCGCCCCCCAGCAGGCGGCCGTCATTTTTGTCGAGATAGATCCGGGCGATTCCCCGGTTTTCAGCTCGCATCCGCGCCCGCCCCTGTCTGCCGAAATCATATTCACCGACAACCATATCCGAGTCGCTAAGCTCCGCAAACGATGCCCCGACCATGGCGATCTGGGGATCGGAATAGACAATCGCCAGAGGCGTCCGCCGCCGGAAGCAGTTGGCTTCCCGGCGCGCGGCGTTGTAACCGGCGATATGACCTTCATCGTTGGCCTCATGGAGAATGGCTCGTTCGTTATTCACGTCTCCGGCGATAAAGATCGGCGAGTCCCCGATCCGCATCGATTCACGATCAAAGACGGGAACCCCGTGGGCGTCGGTTTCGAGATCAAGCTCCTCAAGGCCCAGACCGGAGAGATTGGGCCGCCGTCCCGTGCATAACAGGGCCTTTTCAACCATAACCCGCTGATCCCTGCTCTGGAGGAGCAACTCTTCGCCCTGCCGAAGCGGGTCCACTTCAGTCCCGAGATTGATTGAGTATTCCTCCCGCAGTGCGGCCAGCGCCGCCGCGTTCACCTCCGGGTCGGTCAGTCCGGCCGCCATATCGGCGAGATGAAAACCATGCACCTCAATCCCCAGACGGCTTAAGGCCTGGGAGAACTCGATCCCCGAAGGGCCAAGCCCGATAACCGCCATGCGGCGGGGCAGTTGATCGAGTTCGAAAAATTGATCGGTGGTGACCACCAGACCGCCAAGGTTCTCCCAGCCGGCCGGGATTATCGGACTGGAGCCGGTGGCGATCACCACCCGGCCCGCCTCGACGGTATCGCCGCCGATCCGCAGTACTGTCGGCTCAATGAATCGCGCCGGCGCGTTTATGCTTTTTTCGCCGAGAGCCTTGGTCCCCTTGACTGTCCCGGCCACGAAGCGATCCCGCAGATCCTTGACGTAGGCCAGGGCGTCCTTCGACTCCAGGCCCAGATTTTCTACCCCGGTAACTCCCATCCCGGCCATGATCCGGCGGGAATGAAAGACCGCGGCGACTTCGCACAGGGTTTTGGTCGGCATGCAGGCGACCCGGGCGCAAGTAGTGCCGTAGGGGCCCTGATTGACCAGCAGGAAGTCATCCGTTACCCGTTTGACCTCGGCCACCGCCGAAAGCCCCGCCGTTCCGGCGCCGATAATCACCACTTCAACTCTCTTCGTCATGTGATCTCCTCCTCTGAACCTCGGTTTTGCGCCAAAGCTTCAAACCCGGCAACTATATCGAGCAGTTCCTCGGTAATCGACATCTGCCGATTGCGGTTATATTCGGCTTGCAGATCTTCAAGCCGCTCCTTGATGCTTTTTTCAGCGCCTTGCATGGAGGCCAGACGGCTGGCGTTTTCACTGGCCAGGGAGGCGGCAAGCGCCTTGAACAGAGAGACGAAAAGATATTGGCGGATCAGGCCGGCGAAAAGGGTCGACCAGGGCACCGTGAACCGGGGCAGATTGTTGGTCGGCCACTCATTGCGACGGTACTCGACCAGGCGGGGATGTTCCACCGGCAGCAATTGCAGGTCCCGGGGAGCAAACCGGGCGCCGCCGACCGGTTCGCAGTAGCAGAGCAGGATCCGTCCCATCTTTTCCCGCTGCCGCCATTCATCGATAATCAGCAGAATCTCCTGAACCTTGGCGCCGATATGGCTTGCCGAAGTGGGCACGGTCAGATATTCCCCGACCGCGGCCCCGGCTTCTTCCAGACGCCCGACCACCCGTTCGCCGACCGCCAGGAAATAGGTCTCGGCATCGGCTCCGTTGGCCTGATGTTTTTCCAGGGTTTTCAGGGCGTGGGAAACCACCAGGTCGTTGAGCTGGCCGCACATGCCCATATCGGACCCGAAGACAATGACTCCGACCGGGCCGGTCGTCTCCGCGTAGGCCTTCCGGTCAAGACGGCCCGCCTCTTCGGATGAAAGGGCCACCCCGAGGCCGAGCTCGACGGTGCGGAAATATTCCCGCAACGACTCCACCGCCCGCTCGAATTGCCTGATGTTCACCGCCGCCATGGCCTTCATGGTCTTGACCACAGTGTACAGATCGGTGGTACTGGCGATGGTTTTCTTCAATCCTTCAATGGTCTGCATCGACGCCTCTCAATAGTCCAGCTGACTCCTCGCCATCTCGACCAGGCTTTGCAGTTCTTTATCATCCAACTTTTCGCCATTCTCGATTTTCCGGGACAGGGCTTCGAACCGTTGATCGAAGTTCTTACGGATTTTCTCCTCGACCGCGCCGATTTCCTCCGGTTCGATGCCGTCGAAGACCCCCTGGTTGGCCGCGACCAGGATGGCGATCTGATGGGCGGCCGGCATCGGGTTGTACTGTTTCTGTTTCAACACCGCCCGGATGCGACGGCCCCGGTCCAGGGTCTTCCGGGTATCTTCGTCGAGCCGGGTGCCGAAACGCGAAAAGGCCTCCAGTTCCTCGAACTGGCTGTAGGCAAGTTTGAGATCCCCGGTTACCGCCCGGTAGGCAGCGAGCTGGGTCTTGCCGCCAACCCGGGACACCGAGCGGCCGACATCGACCGCCGGCAGAATGCCCTTGCGGAAAAGCTCCGGCGACAGGTAGATCTGGCCGTCGGTGATCGAGATCAGGTTGGTGGGGATATAGGCGCTGATATTCTGGGCCTCGGTCTCGACAATGGGCAGGGTAGTCAGGGAGCCGCCGCCGTGTTCCTCCCGCAGATGGGTGGAGCGTTCGAGCAGGCGGGCGTGGATATAAAAGATGTCGCCGGGGAAGGCCTCCCGACCCGGCGGTCGGCGCAGCAGAAGCGACAGTTCCCGGTAGGCGCGGGCGTGTCTGGTCAGATCGTCCAAAACAACCAGCACGTCCCGGCCGCGGGACATGTGATATTCACCCAGGCTCATGGCGGCATAGGGGGCGGAGAATTGCAGCCCCGGCGGATCGTCCTCGGAGCTCATCACCACAGTGGTGTAATTCATGGCGCCATATTGCTTGAGATCGGCAATGACCTTGGCCACCGCCGAAGCCCTTTTGCCGATCGCGCAGTAAATGCAGAGCACATCCCGACCGCGCTGATTGATAATCGCATCCACCGCGATCGCCGTTTTGCCGGTCTGGCGGTCACCGAGGATCAATTCCCGCTGGCCCCGGCCGATCGGGATCAGGGCATCGACCACCTTGATGCCGGTGGCAAGGGGCTCGGTGACCGGGGCTCGATCCATAATGCCGGGAGCCGGACGCTCGACGGGCCAGCGTTCGTCGGCGATAATGGCGCCTTGGGCGTCGAGGGGATTGCCCAGGGCATCGACCACCCTGCCGCCCAGGCTCTCGGATACCGGAAAATCAAGGACCCGGTTCTCGCCGCGCACTTCGCCGCCGGAGCCGATTCCGGCGCTGCTACCCAAAAGAACCGCGCCGGTCAGATCGCGATCCAGATTGAAGGCCAGCCCCCTGGTGCCATCGGCGAAGACCAGGATCTCGTCAACCTGCACTCCCTGGAGGTCACTTACCAGGGCAATCCCGGAGCCGACATAGCTTACCGTGCCGGCCTGCCGGGCCGACAGTTTCGGAGGAACCTTCTCCCGGGCCTGCCGGAAGACGGTTTCGGCTTCCTCCAGGATTTTTTGCAAATCCTCAGTCACCTTGATCCCCGTTATTGTCGGTTTCCCCGGCGTCGTCGGCCGGGTCGACCCTATCTTCCTTTGCAGCGGAATCCCCGCCTTGCCGGCTTGCGAAAAGTTCCTGCAGCTGATCCTCAAGCATGGTCAGATACCGGCTCAGGGAGAGTGATATCCGGTAACCGGCCACCTGCAATTCCAGACCCAGAATCACCTCGGGGCTCGTGGTAAACCGGACCTGGTGTTCCTGGTCAATAATCTCGGCACAGACCTTCTCGATCGCCTGGCACCCCGTATCGTCAAGCTCGAAAGCACTCACCACCGTGACCTTGCCGCCGCCCTTGGCCACTCCGGCCGCCAGGGCATCCCGCTCCTCCTGCTCCAGTTCTTTAATCATTTCGCCGAAACGCTCGACCAGACGTCCTTCCAGCTCCCGATCTCCCAGGTCGCCAAAAAATTTCCCGGCCATGGCGTAGGTCTCCCGGCCGATCAGCTCCTTGAGATGCCGCACGAAAGATTTTTTCTCGCGCTTAAGATCCTCCCGCCACCGCTCACGGAGTTTCCCAACCTCTTCACGCGCTTCGGATATCTTTTCCTGGCGCCATTTCCGGGCCTCCTCACGCGCCTCATCGAGCATCGCCTTTTTGCGCTCGTCAAACTCGCGGCGCTCCTCGGCCAGTTCCTGCTTCTCCTCCTCGGCCGCCTTTTTAGTCTCCTCGCTGGCGGTGAGGCGCTCATCGATTTTCCGCTGCCGTTCGTCCATAATCGCGATCAGCCGATCATAGAGAAAGTACTTCAGCAGCCCCATCAGGATCAGAAAATTGACGATCTGGGCGATTACGGTAAACCAGTCGATCAGCACTCTCTCACCCTCCCGCCGCGTCCTTGAAATATTCCCAGAACGGATTGGCGAACAGCAGAATCATCGAGACCACGAAACAGTAGATCGCGGTCGACTCAATCATCGCCAGGCCCACGAAGAGCGTCCTGGTTATGGTGTTGGTTTCGTCGGGCTGCTGAGCGATGGCGCTCAAGGCCTGGGCCACGGCCCTCCCTTCGCCGAGGGCCGGGCCGATGGCGCCGATGGCGATGGTGATGCCGGCCGTAAAAACCGAGACCATGCCGATAAGAGCAATGCTATCCATGTTCTTCTCCTTTATTGATTTGCGGTTGATCGTCCTGACCAGGCTGTTTTTCCTCTTCCTTCTGCTTTCTCGCCCTGGTGGCGGAGGCGATATAGACCGCCGCCAGGACGGCAAAGATATAAGCCTGGATCAAGCCGGTGAGCAATCCCAGGGCATGCATCAGCACCGGCACGAAAAGAGGTGCTATGGAAAGCAGGATCAGAATGATCTTGCCGCCGCTCATCATGTTGCCGAACAGACGTACCGCCAGGGCCAGGGTCCGCGACAACTCCCCCATGATATTGAAGGGCAGCATGAAGGGCGTGGGGGTAATATAGAGCTTGAAATAGCCCCGCAAACCCTGGTCTTTGATCCCGAAGAGCGGCACCGCGACAAATACCGCCAGAGCCAGACCGGCGGTGGTCGACAGTGACGAGGTGGGCGCGATGAAGCCGGGGATTACGGTCAGGGTGTTGGAAACCACGATAAACAGGAACAGCGTGCCGATAAAGGGCAGATAAGTCAGGGGAACCTGATGGACGATCTGGCCGATCTGCTCGCGCATCTGGCTGACCACGATTTCCAGAAGGTTCTGCCAGCGGCTCATCTTGTAGCCCGCGGAAATCCTTCTGGTAATGAGAATAGCGGCCAGGACCAGGAGCAGCATGACAAGCCAGGTAAAGACGATGGTGGCATTCAGCGACAACCACTGCCATTGCCAGTAAATGACCTGATCGGGGCTTATATCCTGGATATTCATTGCCTGACTCCACGTTCAACGGCCGGCCCCGTGGCATCGGGGCCATAAAGCCGGATCATCGCCATCCGGGCCGCAATAAAACCCAGAGCCGCGCCGGCATAGATCAAAGGCCGAGCCCCGGCGACCATAAACAAAACCCCGCCCGCCATCAGGGCCCGGCAGAGAAAACTTCCGAAGAGCAAACGGCCGGGATGCCCGCACGACGGCAGCCGCCGGACCGTCCACCAGAGACCGCCGAAATAGCCCGCCCCGGCAAAAATCCCCACCACCGCCCCCCTGAAAATATCGCCTGAATACATCTCATCCTCCTTAACTCAACTTTCTGAGTTTGGTTAATCTCCCGATAATAAAGGTGTTTTAGCGATTTTTCGTGCCTGTGTTCCACAAGAAGCCAGAAGCCAGGAGTCAGAATCCAAGGGAAAAGCTTTAAAATCAGTCATTCCGGCTCTGGCTTCTGGATTCTGGATTCTCGTCATGAAATGCCACTATGGCTCTGAATCATTTTATGACAGCAAACCAATATCATAAGACAAGTCAGAAAGTTGAGGTAACAGCTTTGAACGATTCGCGGTGTCGCCGGCGATGAAGACCAGATACCTCTATAACCTGACGGCCCGCCGCTTTCACCGGGTCGGGATTCCCGATGCCGATTTCGAGACCGAGCTTCTTCTCCGGTTCTTTCTTGATCTCGACCGGGTAGGACTTTTTTTGGATGAACGGGAATTGAACGATACCGAACTCGAAAAGTTCGAGGAATTGGTGAGCCGCCGTCTGGCCCGTGAACCGCTTTCGTATATTATCGGCAGGCACGAGTTCTGGTCTCTTTCTTTCGAGGTTGCCGCCGATGTTCTGATTCCGCGTCCCGAAACCGCGCTGCTGATCGAAAGTCTTCTTGAGCTTATCGAAACTCCTTCCGATTTTACCGGAACAATCCTCGATCTGGGTACCGGCAGCGGTATCATCGCGGTTGTTCTGGCCCTCGAATTACCCCGAGCGCAAGTAGTGGCGATTGACCGTTCGGAGCGGGCCTTGGCGGTGGCGGCCCGCAATCTGAAACAGCACGGGGTAGCCAGCCGGGTCAGCCTGGTGCAAGGTGATTGGTTCCTTCCCCTGCAACCGCGGGCGAAATTTGATTTTATCGTCTCCAATCCCCCCTATGTTTCAGAGCGGATTCGCTCAACTTTACAGCCGGAGTTGGAGTTCGAACCGGAGGCCGCTCTTTATGCGGGCGATGACGGTATGGAGGCCTATCGGCGGATTATTCCCTCATCCCGGCCCCACCTTAATAATGGCGGCTTTCTTCTCCTGGAGATCGGCTTCGATCAGGAGAAAATGATTCAGAATCTATTTTCAGATATTGTGGAGCTGGAATTGATCGCGATTAAAAAAGATTTAAATGGTCATCCCCGGGTCGCTTTAGGAGCCGTCAGGAAATAACATGGCCATTTTCGAGCCTTCTTATACGGCTCCTTATGCCGTCTTGGCGTACTGAATGGTCATGTTATTCTTTGACAATGGCTTAGCCCGGACGGTTGACGGAACTACGGTCCGCCGGTAAGATAGCTTGTTCTTGGTAACTGGTCACGGGATAAGCCGCCCATGATTGGCCAATCTCCCAGCCGGTAGGCGATTACAAGGTGTCGGAGATGCAAGGCATCGGCCTGCGATGTGTACTGGTGTACATGAGCAGGCCGATAACAAAGTAGATTCGGTGCCCTGTGATCGCTTACTGTTCTTACCAAAGCGGTTTAGCCCCGATATGCATCTTAAATTTTTCGACAGGTTTCTTCGATGGACAAATTGATTATAGAAGGCGGACATACCCTTAACGGGTCGATCAGAATCAGCGGCGCCAAGAATGCCGCCTTGCCATTGATGGCTGCAACTATTCTGGCGCCCGGTCAACACGTTCTCCATAACGTTCCCGATCTGCGCGACACCAGAACGATGCTGCGTCTTCTGGAGTCGTTCGGCATTACCTGGCAACGCCGCAAAAAAGACAACGCCCTGTTGATTGACGCGACCAATCTGGATAATTTTGAGGCGTCCTATGATCTGGTTAAAACCATGCGGGCGTCGGTACTGGTTCTCGGGCCGTTGCTGGCCAGGATGGGGGCGGCCCGGGTCTCCCTGCCGGGTGGTTGCGCGATCGGCGCCAGGCCCATCGACTTCCACATGCAGGGGCTCGGCCGCCTGGGCGTCGAATTGAGTCTCGATCAGGGTTATGTGGAGGGCAGGGCCGAGGGCGGGCTTCAGGGCGGTGACGTGGTTTTTGATATCCCTTCGGTGACCGGCACCGAAAATATTCTGATGGCCGCGACTCTGGCCAAGGGGGTCACCGTCATCAAGAATGCGGCCAGGGAGCCCGAGATCGGTAATCTGGTTGACATGTTAAACGGCATGGGCGCGAAAATCGAAGGACGGGGCAGTGATCGTCTGGTGGTCCGGGGAGTCGATCAATTGCGCGCAACCGAGACCCGGGTCATCCCCGATCGGATCGAAACCGGGACTTACCTGATCGCGGTCGCCGCGGTCGGCGGCGAGTTGACCCTTACCCATTGCAACCCCGATCATCTGGCCTCGCCCCTCGATAAACTCCGCGCTATCGGTCTGGAAATTGAGAAGAGTGACGATCGGATCAAGGTTATCCGCAACGGGGTCTTGAAGAGTGTCGATATCAAAACCATGCCCTATCCCGGCTTCCCCACCGATCTTCAGGCCCAGATCATGGCCCTGATGTGCATAAGTCGGGGGCTCAGTGTGATCACCGAGACGATTTTTGAAAATCGCTTCATGCATGTGGCCGAATTGAAACGGATGGGCGCCGAGATAAAAATAGACGGCAAAAGTGCCATTGTCCAGGGCGAGGCTGAGTTGTCCGGAGCCCAGGTCATGGCCACCGATTTGCGGGCCTCGGCCAGTCTGGTCATCGCCGGGTTGGTTGCTGAAGGGGAAACCGTTGTGGATCGCATTGGTGATAGCCGGGCTGGCCGCCGCGGGCGAAACCCACATTTCAAGGGTTTATCATCTGGATCGGGGATATGATGACCTGGCCGGAAAGCTCAACAGGGTAGGGGCGGTTATTCGAAGGGTTGAGGAGTAGCTGAGGGCAGGGGCCGGGTGCCATCGGAGCCCGCTCATTGCGGGGCTCTCGGGCAATAGATTGTCGTGGGCCCCCGATGATAGCGGTTTAGAGATGGGCCG
>JBHEOZ010000109.1:0-6618 GCA_046260555.1 Desulfurivibrionaceae bacterium | reverse complement strand
TCCAGTCTGCTGGCGCGGGACAAAAATCTGAGTATTGCCATTGTCGACCCCGCGGACATTCATTATTACCAGCCCGGCTGGACTTTTGTCGGTGCGGGCATTTTCAAGCCGGCGCAAACGGCGAAGACCATGGCTTCGCTGATTTCCACCCCGTAATGGGAGATCAGCCCGGCGGTGGCCCCGTTTTCGCAATGGGCGGACTGGCGGTGTTCGAAGTCTATTTTCATCTCATTGTCGGTCCCGGCCCGGAATTCTGGGTTCGTCAACCAGGCTGATGTCCTGAAGCTGTGCCACGGTAACCTTGAGCAGGCTCGCGTAGCGTTCGAGCAGCTCCCGGTTGAGTTTTTTGAATATTCGCGGCTTCAGGTGCCGTCTGACCCGCCAGCGCATCAGGCCCATATATTGGGCGAGCAGGGTGATATCCATCTGGTTCCGGCTCATGTGATAGGCAAGGGGGGAGGCTTCGCCGTCAAGCACCAGGCGGCGGGTGGCCGCGATCTCCTCGGCAATCACTTCCCAGGCCTGGTAGTTGGAGATATTCTTCGGCTCCCAGCCGGCGCTTGGCACCGTGACGTAGCGGCCGTTTTCGTCCACCGCGTAGGCGACTTCTTTCAGGCCGTCTGCTATTCCGTGATCCTGGGGGACTTCTTCCTTGCGCATATTCTTTTTCAGGGCGGCCGTCAGGCGGCTGGTCGTTTTAAGGCGGTCAGTGAGTTGTCATCCGTAATCGAGCCGTTAATATATTCAATGAAGGCGGAAATTGCCATCCTGAATCGGCGCGGCCGGCTATTTTATTTGGTCGGAGATGCTTACGGCGGGAAACGGGATGCGGGATAAGACACCTTGCAATTCGGGGGGGCGGGTATTATCTTGTTTTCCTCTTATAATCCAGCAAAAAACTAAAAATTCTAAGGAGATAAAGATGAGCGAGCAGAACGATTTAACCGCGGTTTTCGATACCGCTAAAGGCAAGATCAGGGTCAAGCTCTTTGGCGATCAGGTCCCTTACACGGTGGCCAACTTCGTTAATCTGGCCAATCGCGGTTTTTACAACGGCCTGAACTTCCACCGGGTCATTGCCGATTTCATGGTCCAGGGCGGCTGCCCCGACGGTAACGGCATGGGCGGTCCCGGTTATACCTTTGCCGACGAATTCGATCCCGGGTTGCGGCACGACCGGCCCGGCATCCTTTCCATGGCTAATGCAGGCCCCGGTACCAACGGCAGCCAGTTCTTCATCACCCATGTGCCGACCGCCTGGCTGGACGGCAAGCATGCGGTCTTCGGCGTGGTCGAAGCGGACACCGATCAGGATGTGGTCAACGCGATTGCCAAGGGAGACGCTCTTAATTCGGTTACCATCAAGGGTGATACGGCGCCTCTTCTGGAAAAATGCGCCGATAAGATTGCCGAATGGAATAAGGCGCTGGCCGGTAAGGAGTGAGGTTAAGGACAGGTTCAAGGTCCAAGGTTCAAGGTTCAAGGTTAAGGACTTAAGGACAGCTGCAAGGGGCGATGACGGTCAGGGGTGATGGGTCAGGAGTGCGGGTAAAAAAAATGGATGTTGAAAGTATTTTCTCTTCACTCCTCACTCCTCACACCTCACTCCTCACTCCTCACTCCTCACTCCTCACTCCTCACTCCTCGCCGGGCGGTCTGTCGGTTCTTGATCGTGATATTCTCCAGGACTTCACGCTGCTTGCGGCGCGCGGTTGCCCCTCTGGCGACCGTGATCTTGTTGCCGTCCCGGTCGAGTCCGGTCACATACATGGCGGTGGAGATCGTGCCGGGGGTGGGAGTGAAGTCCTGAAACTGCCTGACTTCAAGTCCCAGTTTCTCCACCTTTTGGGCCAGGCTCTTCATATTGCCTTCGGAGCAGCCGGGGTGGGAGGCGATGAAATACGGCACGAAGCGCAGGGGCCGGGATCCCGCCAGCTGCCGGCAAAGTTTGAGAAAATCCTCCAGCAGCCGGCCGCCCGGCTTGTGCATTACACGGAGCACCTCGTCCTCGGTGTGTTCCGGGGCGATTTTCATCGCCCCGGGCAGATGTCGTGCGATCAATCGTTTCAGCAGTTTCGGGGTCTTGAGCAGCAGTTCCATGCGCAGGCCGGAGGAGATATGAAGATGCTTGACTCCGGCGACCTTTTCGCATCGGTCGAGCAGGGCCAGAAAGCGTTCTTCGTCGATTTCCAGATTTTTGCAGAGGTTCGGGAAAAAACAGTCGTGTTTCCGGCACTTCTCAACCCGGCACGAGGTGGCGAAGAGGTTGGCCGTGGGGCCGCCGAGGTCGCTGATCGTGCCCCGGAATTGGCCGGTTCCGGCGATTTTCCTGACCTCGGCGACAATCGATTCCAGTGAGCGGCTGGTAACCACCGCCCCCTGATGGCGGGTGATGGCGCAGAACGCGCAATTGCCGGAGCAGCCCCGGACGATGGTCACCGAGTCCCTGACCATGCGCCAGGCCGGGATATCGCCGCTATCGGGATGGGCAGTGCGCTGGAACGGCAGGTTGTAGAGGCGGTCCAGTGCCGGTGCTTCCAGTGGCGGCGCGGGCCGGTTCTGCCAGACGTGCATGGCCTGCTGTTTCTGGCAGAGAGCCTGGCCGGACATGGCCCGGGCCTCTTTGTCGATGGCCAGTTCGGCGGCCATGAAGGCGGCGGGGGTTTCCTCTATTTCCGACCAGGAAGGCAAGGGCAGGGGGGCTTCGCTTCGCGCGCGCTGCCGGTATTCTTTTTCGGTTAACCGTTCGCAGGTGCCGGGGATTCCGGACAGGGGCTGGTTGTCGGCCAGGCGCTCGGCGATGGTCAGGATGGCCTGCTCGGCCATGCCGTAGACCAGCAGGTCCGCCTTGGCATCGGTCAGGACCGAGGCCCGGAGCCGGGCCTGCTGATAATCGTAATGGACAAAGCGCCGCAGGGATGCTTCCAGGCCTCCCAGGATGATCGGCACTCCCGGGCAGGCTTCTCTGGCCAGGGCGCCGTAGCGGCTGGCGGCCCGATCGGGCCGGCGCCTTTCCCGGCGGCATTTAATCCTGCCGAAATAGGGGTTGCCCCCGGGCGAATAGGAGTCCTGATCGCGCACCTTGCCGCTGCCGGTATAGTTGGCGACGATCGAGTCGAGATTGCCGCCGGTGATGCCGAAGAACAGCCGCGGCTCCCCGAATTGCCGGAAGTCGCGGCTGTCCTGATGGCGGGGCTGGGCCAGGATCGCAACCTTATAGCCGTGGGCCTCAAGCCAGCGGCCGATCAGGGAGACGCCGAAAGAGGGATGGTCGACATAGGCATCGCCGGTGACCAGCACCACATCGGGACGGTCCCAGCCCCGGGCGAGCATCTCCCGGCGACTGGCGGGTAAAAAGTTGTGATTCATTGCGGGCGGTTGGTCCTGGGAAAGATTTACCGGCTGGGAGATTGGCCAATCATGGCCGGCTTATCCCATGACTGGTTACATTTTCCCGGCTGTTTCCGGGGCGGGAGCAGCTGGTCAGATATGGCTGTACAGGCCGGCGGTCTGCTTCTCTTTTTTACTCCGGTACATCAGTTTATCGGCCTTGATCATCAGGTCGTCAATCGAATATGAGCGGCGGTGATCGCAGAAAACCGTGCCGGTACTCAGCATGACTTTGAATCTCCGGCCCGGCCGCTTATTTGCCTCGGCGATGTTCTCTTCCAGCCGGGCCATGACCATCTTCCCTGTTTTTCTGGTGTTATTGTCGGCCACCAGGACGATAAACTCGTCGCCGCCGACCCGGCCGATAAGATCCGCTTCCCGGAAGGTTTTTTTGAGAATCGCCGCGGTCTCCATCAGGGCAAGGTCACCGATCTGGTGGCCCAGGTTGTCGTTGATCCACTTCATGTTGTCGAAATCGGCGAAGAGCAGGAAGATGTTTTCCTTGTTGCGGTAAGCGATCTTCAGCTGCCGGGCGGCCATGCCCATGAATCCGCGCCGGTTGAAGAGGTCGGTCAATTCGTCGGTGATCGATACCCTGTGAAGCTGGGCTTCGTAATTCTTCCGTTCGGTAATGTCGTGCATGAACAGGTTGAACTCCTGGCGGCCGCCGATTCTGGTAAGGGATACTGCCAGTTCGACCGGTACCTCCAGCTCGTCCTTGTAAAGGATGGTGGTTTCGATCCTTTTGCCGAAGTTCAGACCGTGGTCGCCGTTCAGGACCTTCTCAAGCAAACCCCGATGTTTTTCCCGGTATCTTGCCGGCATGATCGAAAAGATCGGTTTGCCGATAATATCGTCGCGGCCCCAGCCGCAGAGCAGTTCGGCCTGGCTGGGCCATTCGACGATCAGGCCGCGGTCGTTGACCACGACTATGGCGTGGGTGGCTGATTCGAGAATGGTTTTAAGGCGGACTCGATCTCTTTCGAGCCGGACCATCTTTCTGGCCTGGACCTCCAGGTCGTTTTCGAGTTCAATTATCTTTTTTTCAAGATCACTGTAGTTGGGCTTGCTGGCCACTGGCAAATCCCCGGGGGATGGTGGTGATTTAACGTTTCCCTGTCCCTTGTTGCATCCTGTCGCCTGGAATCTTTAACGTTGATGTTAACTCCCTGTCCTTTCAATCATATAGATCTGCAAGACATTGGTCAAGCATATATTCCCGAAATATATTCCCGAATCCTCGATAGTTCGAGAACGAGTCAGATGCCAGGGGGCGAGGATGTCGATCAAGCCGAGGGTCTATCAATAAGTCCCCGACAGGGCAGGCGGCTCGTTATCGGGCGGTCCTGGAATGGGGCGGGGTGATTTCTCCATTGCGGTCAAGGAGACCGGCAAGCAAGTAATTACAGGTTGTTATTGTCCGGCTGACAGGCGGTATGTTCTTTCCATGCCGGCCAGTAAAACGAAACGCCCCAGGGGGACGACCTCGCAGGGCATGCTTTCGACGAACAGGCGGTTGTCGCAGAGACCGCCGGATAGGTAAATCTTGTCGGGGGAGCCGGCAAATCGGTAGGCGTTTACGGCAATGCCTTTGACGAAGCTGGCCACCGCCTCGGCCTCGTCGGTGCCGGAGGTGATGGCGTCGAAGATGTTGCTGATCCCCAAAACGCCGCAGGTCACCGAAAAAGTTTTGGCCGGGATCGGCAGTTTGTTGAAATCGAGGCCGTAATAGTTCTCCAGCAGTTCGATGGTAAAACCCATCGAAGCCCCGCATTCGGCGTTCCAGCCCATATCCTGCACTTTGCCGTCTCGGTAGTTGATGTATTTGATGTCGCGGCTGCCGCAGTCGAGAAGCAGGTAGCGCTCTTCATCGATCAGGGACTCGCCGCCCCGGGCCAGGGCGATAAGTTCGTTGACATAGACCTCACTGAACCGCTTGCCGTTATGGCCGGTGGCGAGGTCGACCTTGAGGTCGCGCTTCAGTTCCTTGGTCGCCTTGATATAGGGGCAGGGGGACGGGGTGTCCAGATCGAGAAATTTGGCATAGGAGGTGCCGAAATCAGCGAGAATCATATTTCAACCCCGGAAAGTTCCAGAAAGGCCTGGATCTTGGCTTTGGCGCTGCTGCCGGTGTTGACGTCGATGTCGAGATAAAGCGCGTGGGGATGCTTTTTGGCGAGAAGCCGGGCCAGGGCGGTCTTGGCGCAGAAGGATTGGGCGAAAAACACGGTGGGGATCTCGGGATTGAATCGCGCCTCCAGAACGGAATCGGCCGGGGTCTTGTTTTCCATGCATCTGGTCCAGCCGTAAAGATGGGTAGTGTCGGGAAAAAGGGCAAGGATCGAGAAGTCGCGGGGCGGCACCCCCCAGAAGCCTGCGGTCGGCCGGCAGGGGGGTGGGGGATTTTCCGGCAGCGCCGGCATTTTCACCCTTTCGGTAATGGCCAGAAATTTTTCGGTCATATCCATTTCGGCCAGGCAGAGCGGAGTGCCGAACGGTTTGCGGTCGTCATTAATGGAGCGGAGGATCGGAATGGGCAGGCTCTCTTCCAGAACGGCGGCCACATGCAGGGCTCCGTCGCATTTGCCCGGCCCCACATCGAGAATGATTGCGTCAAGGTCAAGATGCATGGCGTTCAAGACGACGGTTCGCAGGATCGCGCAGTAAACCCGGGGCAGGAGGGCAACAGTGCTTTCCATGTCCTCGACGACCAGCATGGCGTCGAGATCAAGGATTTCCACGCCGCGGCGATGCAGGATCCGGATGTGGCGCAGGGCTGGAACCCCGACGATCCCGACCTTTTTCAGGCCGGGGCCGCTCAGTATCCTGTCGATTTCCTTGTCCGGGGTTATCGCGTTCATAAATCAGATCGGCTTGTTGCTCTGACTGTTGATCATCAGCAGGCCGAGGCTGCCGGTCAGGAGATGTACCGACCATGAGGCCACGGCGGAATTGACCCCGTAGGCATTGATCATCGACTGGGCCGTGCTCCACCAGCCCCAGGCAAGAAAGGCCAAGACGCAGCTCATCGGCACGGCCAGGGAGAGATCCTGCCGCCAGCGCCGGCTGGAAATCAACAGCACCGGCAGCCCCAGCAGGACCAGGGGGATGCCCAGGAATATATAGGAAAGACGACGATGAAGTTCTTCCCAGTCGGTAGAATCGGTGTCGCCATTCTCCAGGGCCTCTCGCAGGTGCTCGGAGATCGATTTTTCCTCACCTTTGTAT
>JBHEOZ010000108.1:449-6656 GCA_046260555.1 Desulfurivibrionaceae bacterium | reverse complement strand
CTTACGAACAGATAAACACGTAATAACAGATCGATAATGGCCAAACCTACCCATTAGCCGTCACTGATTCAGGTATTTTGCCATGTCACATCATCTTGGTTTCAAACCAAAACATTTTTTGACTGCGTTCGCATAAAGATCAACAAAGTCCGCTCTGTTTTTCGGTTCCGGCCAAAATCGAGCTTTAACGGGCAAAATCGTCTTCTAATCAAAATCCTGCCCCGACACAGGATCAGGTTAAGAAAGCGACAAATATGCCAGGCAAGTTGAACGGGAGAGTTGCCTGATAATCCACCTTAATCTTTTATCTTTCGAAAAGTTTTTCAATGTTTGACACAATCAACTCACTACGCTGGCAGGATGTTTTCGATATCATCATTGTATGGTATATCATCTACCGGCTTCTTCTGATTATCAGGGGGACGCGGGCCGCCCAGATGCTGGCGGGTATCGCCATTATTATTTTCGCTTATTTCGGGGCCAAGCACTTTGAGCTCCTGACCCTGTACTGGCTCTTGAACACCTTTTTAAGTTCGATTTTTCTGATCGTCATAATTATCTTCCAGCGCGATATCAGGCGGGCTCTGACCCAGGTCGGCCAGACCCCGTTCACCAAGACCTTTGAAAACACGGTTCACTACCTCGAAGAAGTAGTCGAGGCCGCCCGCTACCTGTCACGCCGAAAGATCGGCGCCCTGATCGTCCTGGCCCGGGAAACAGGGCTTAACGATCATATTGATTCCGGCCAGACCATCGATGCCAAGTTGAGCAAGGAATTGCTGATCAGTCTGTTCCAGACCCGCTCCCCCCTCCATGACGGCGGAGTTGTGATCATGATGGGACGGATTATGACGGCCGGCTGTGTGCTGCCGTTAACAAAAAACCCCTATATAAGCAAAAAACTCGGGACCAGGCATCGGGCCGCCATCGGTCTTTCCGAGGAATCGGACGCGGTTATAGTTGTGGTCTCCGAAGAAACCGGCAGCATTTCCCTGGTCCAGCACGGCGCGATCAATTCGGGTCTTGACGCAAATTCCCTCAGAAACAGGCTGAAAACGATATTTGTCCCCAAGGAAGAACAAAACTACATATGGAAAAACTGGTTAAGCAGGTCTCAAGAGCGAAAGGTCTAATCAAACGGGGAAAACTGCCCAAGAACCTGGTCCTCAAACTGGTCTCGTTCTTTTTCGCGGTATTTCTCTGGTATTTCGTGGTCGGTGAAGACAAGATCGATACAACCCTGTATATCCCCCTGGAGATCACCAATCTGCCGCAGAACCTGGTGATCTCCAACCAGTTCCGAAAGCAGCTGGAAGTAACGGTCAACGGCCCCAGGGGACTGGTGCGCAGCATTTCGGGCAAGGACATCTCCAGGCCGGTAGACCTCAGCAACGTCCAGCCCGGCAATCATGTGATCAAAAACACCCCGGAATCGATACAATTACCGAACAGCATCCAGATTCAGAATATTCGCCCCGCCAACATATCATTAACCATTGACCGGCTGGTCAAAAAAGAGCTGCCGATCAAACCGGTTCTGGAGGGAGAGCCGGCCGCGGGTTATGAGGTGGCCGGCTTGTTCGCGGTACCCCCTACCCTGGAACTGACCGCCCCGGCCGCCATTCTTAAAGACGATGTCTTCCTGTCGACCGAACCGATCGATATTGCCGGCCTGAAAAAGAATTTCACCGCCGAGGTTTCGCTTAACGTCAGGGATGAGATTACCGAACTGATCGGTGAACCGACCATCTCCGTAAATGTTTTGATCAAGGAAAAAGAGGTGAGCCGGTCATTCGAAAATATTCCGGTATCATTTACCCATGAAGCACAACGAACCACCTATCGCCTCGACCATCACTACGTGGACATCAAGGCCACAATTCCTTATCATCTGGCCGAAAAAGCGGCCGGTGATTTTCAATTCGAGGCTGTTATCGACGCGGACAAACTGCCGGCGGGACAGCACGAACTGCCGGTCAGGATCGTATCCGCGATTCCGGACATTAAAATAGAAAAGGTGATCCCGGCTACGATAAAAATCCGGATAAGCCCGCCCCAGCCCGTCATGAAAAAACAACTTCGCGCTCAATAACCCCGGCCAATGGAACCAATGATTAAATGAGAAAACTTTTCGGAACCGATGGGGTCAGGGGGGTTGCCAATATCCATCCGATGACCACTGAAATAGCCATGCAGATCGGCCGCGGCATCGCCTATCTGGTCAGGGACATGAAAAAGGACCACCGGATCGTGATCGGCAAGGACACCCGCCTTTCCGGATACATGATCGAAAACGCCCTGGCCTCCGGAATCTGTTCGATGGGAGTCGACGTGCTGCTGGTCGGACCGATGCCCACCCCGGGCATCGCCTTTATCACCACGAGCATGCGGGCCGATGCCGGCGTGGTTATTTCCGCTTCCCATAATCCTTTCCAGGATAACGGCATCAAGATCTTCTCCCGGGACGGTTTCAAACTCCCCGATCAGCAGGAATTGAAGATCGAGGATCTGATCTTTTCCAAAAAGATGGAGTCGCTCCGGCCGATCGCCGGAGAGATCGGCAAGGCCTTTCGGCTCGACGACGCCCGGGGGCGCTACACGGTCTTCCTGAAAAACACCTTCCCCAGGAAGTACGTCCTGGATGGCTTCCACATCGTGCTCGATTGCGCCAACGGCGCCACCTACGGGGTGGCTCCCCACGTTTTCGAGGAGCTGGGCGCCAAGGTAACCGCCCTGGCGGTGGAACCGGACGGCCGGAACATCAATCACCAATGCGGCGCCCTCTACCCGCAACTGATGGCCGAAAAGGTCAAGGAGGTCGGGGCCGATATCGGCATCGCCCTGGACGGCGACGGCGACCGGTTAATCGTGGTCGACGAGAAGGGCAGGATTGTCGACGGCGATCATGTCATGGCGATCTGCGCCTCCGAGCTGATGGCCCGGCGCAAACTCCGCAAGAAAACCCTGGTCAGTACGGTGATGAGCAACCTGGGCCTGGAAGTGGCGATGCAAAAGATGGGCGGCAGGATGCTGCGCACCCAGGTCGGCGACCGGTACGTCGTCGAGGAGATGCGCCAGGGCGGCTATAATTTCGGCGGCGAACAATCCGGCCATCTGATCTTTCTCGATCACAACACCACCGGTGACGGCATCCTCGCCGCTTTGCAGCTTCTGGCCATCATGATCAAGCGCGACAAGCCCCTCTCGGAACTGGCGACCCTGATGGAATCATTTCCCCAGACCCTGCAAAACGTTAAAACCGGAAGCAGAATCGATCCCGCCCGGATCAAGGGCTTCTCCCGGAAAGTCGCCGATCTGGAAAAAGAGCTCGGCGCCAGCGGCCGCATCCTGGTCCGTCCCTCCGGCACCGAAGCGGTGATCCGGGTGATGGTCGAAGGACCGGACCAGAGCCTGATCGACTCCATGGCCGCCGAGCTCTGCGAAATGATCAGCCGGGCCGGCCAATAAATTGCAGAGCCCGATGAAGTTACGTTTGGACAAGCTGCTGCTGAGCCGGAATCTCGTCGAGAGCCGCCAGAAGGCCCAGGCCCTGATCGGGGCCGGAAAGGTTTTCGTCGACGGCCGGCGCTCCGACAAGGTCGGCAGCCGGATCCCGATCGACAGCCTAATCGAGATCAAGGGCAACGACTCCCCTTACGTGAGCCGGGGCGGCCACAAAATCGCCGCCGGCCTGGATCACTTCGGGATCGATCCCGCCGGAATGATCTGCGCCGACTTCGGGGCTTCAACCGGCGGCTTCACCGACTGCCTCCTCCAACGCAATGCCGCCAGGATATATGCCGTCGACGTCGGTTACGGGCAGCTGGCCTGGAAACTCCGCCAGGATGAACGAGTGGTGGTCATGGAAAGAACCAACGCCCGCCATCTGAGCCCGGCAGACATTCCCGAACCGCTTGATCTGGTGGTTATCGACGCCTCCTTCATTTCCCTGGAGCTTCTGCTCGGCCCCGCGAAAACCTTTTTAAAACCGGGCGGCGCCATCCTCGCTCTGGTTAAACCCCAATTCGAGGTGGGCCGCGGCCAGGTCGGCAAGGGCGGCGTAGTCAGGGACCCGGAGCTGCACGAAGCCGCCATCAAAAAAATCGAGGCTTTCGGCATCGGCCTCGGCCTGCGCAGCCGGGGTTTCGTCTCTTCACCTATCCTTGGTCCCAAGGGTAACCGGGAATTCCTGATCCACTTTATCCTGCCCTGAGCTCCCTCTCTGTAACCGCGCAATAATCCGCCCGTAACCAAGCACGGGATAAGGCGCCGCGGTTCGGCCCATCTCCCATCCAGTAAGCGATTACAGGGTGCCGGAGATGCAAGGCATCGGCCTGCGATGTGTACTGGTGTACATGAGCAGGCCGATAACACAGCAGATTCGGCGCCCTGTGATCGCTTACATATTCCAGAAGCCGTGAAGGCTTGACTTGTCGATTCCGCTGATGCCAGAATGACTTAGGGACCCCCCACAAAGAAAATTCGGCGGATAAAGATGCTGCGGCAAACCCTTAGGAAGACCTTTGCCAACCGGTTCAAGCGCTATTCGTTTCTGGCCGGCCTGGCCCTGCTCACCATTTTTCTGCTGACCAACGGGCTCGACGACCATTTCCGGGAAACCCCGGCCGGTCCGGCAATTGAGGAAGAGGCTGCCGCCGAGAATTCCGGTTATCCGCCCCCCTCGACCATTGTCGAGATTCCCCTGGTCGGCGAAATCGACGCCCGGGATTTTTCCCTGCCGGTCCTGGCCGTGGTCCTAGGACTGGTGGACGGTTTAAACCCCTGCGCCATGTGGGTCCTGCTCTATCTCATCTCCCTGGTTCTATCCCTGAAAGATCGGCGAAAGATCTGGCTGATCGTCGGCTCTTTCGTGGCTGCCTCGGGGGTGCTCTATTTTCTGTTTATGACGGCGTGGCTGAACGCCTTCCTTTTCATGGGCTATGTCAGGGAACTGACCCTGCTGATCGGCTTTTTCGCCCTATGGGTCGGAATAACGGATATTTACGAATCGATCAGGGACCGGGGCCGCCCGACCTGTCAAATCGGCGACCGGGAATCGAAAAACAGGACCATGGCGCGGATCAAGGAAGTTGCCCTGTCCCCGCTGTCGGTGGGCAGCTTTTTCGCGATTGTCGCGCTGGCCTTCATTGTCAACTCGATAGAGTTCCTCTGTTCCGCCGCGATCCCGGCCGTTTTCACTTATATCCTCTCGATCAGCCCGCTCGGCCCGCTCCAGTACTATATGTATATCCTGATCTATGTCCTGTTCTTCATGCTCGACGACCTGCTGATCTTCGCCGCCGCCGCCTTCGCGGTCACCTCGAGTATGGGCGAGAAATACGCCAAATACACCAAACCTGTCAGCGGGGCGATCATGCTCGCCATCGGTGTAATCCTGATCTTTTTCCCCGATGTCCTGAGATAGTCCCGAATCCGGGCGCGATTTCGATTATCTACAAAGGGGGGAAGCCGCCCGGCATCCAGGGCCCATCGGTTCAGGCCCGGTCCACTACCCGCTCCGCCCTGCCTTATCGGCATGGGGTGGGGTTCGGAACACGCAACAATAACCACGGTAATTGAAGCAATGGAGAGAATAACGGGGAGAAGCGCGGAGCGGTCGTCGGGGAAGCTTCGATCGATTCAAGAAGGCCGTGATCGCTTTTAAAGACTCTTCCGCAAGAAAAGCGGGTATAATGCCTTAATCAAAAAGATTGGCATGGCAGCTTAATGCCCCATCAGCCCCGAGGTAAAACAAGATGAGCAAAGGCATGAACACCAAAAAAAGCGCCAAGAAGGACCCGGCCAAAAGTATGAAAGAGAAAAAGGCCGCCAAGAAAGCCAAGAAAGTGGAAAAAAAGGGTCAAGGCTTCAGAATATCGTAACCCCGATTTTTTACCGGTTGATCAAAGGTTAGCAACCATCTGCCCGGAGTACTCCCCCCGCAGCCTGGCCACTTCCTCATCTTCAAGATAGTCGTCAAAATTCATCATCCGGTCGATGGTATAGGTCGGGGTGATCTCGACGATCCGGTTCGCCACCGTAGCGACGAACTCATGATCGTGGGAGGCGAAGAGCACCACCTCGGGAAAGGCGATCAGGCCGTTATTGAGCGCGGTGATCGATTCCAGGTCAAGGTGGTTGGTCGGCTCATCGAGCAGCAGCAGCGCCGGCTGCGCGACGAGCGCGCGGCCGAGCAACGCGCGGCGG
>JBHEOZ010000108.1:0-439 GCA_046260555.1 Desulfurivibrionaceae bacterium | reverse complement strand
CGGACCCTTTCCCCGCCGGAGAGGACCTCGACCTTTTTGAGGGCCTCTTCGCCCGAGAAGAGCATCCGGCCGAGAAAGCCCCGGGAAAAGCTTTCGCCCTCGGTGGGCGGCGCGAATTGGCGGAGCCATTCGACCAGGTTCAGGTCGTGGTCGAAGTAGGCGCTGTTTTCTTTTGGAAAATAGGCGGTGGAAATGGTCTGCCCCCATTGAAAGCTGCCGCTGTCCGGCTCGATTTTCCCGGTGATGATCTCGAAGAGTGCGGTCCTGGCCAGGTTGTTAGTGCCGACAAAGGCGATCTTGTCCCCCTTGTTGACCGTGAGCGAGAAGTTATCGAGGACCACTACCCCGTCCACCTTCTTGCAGAGGTCCTTGACCGAGAGAATGATATCGCCGCAGGGCCGTTCCGGCTTGAATACCACATAGGGATATTTGCGTGAGG
>JBHEOZ010000107.1:2462-6683 GCA_046260555.1 Desulfurivibrionaceae bacterium | reverse complement strand
CCAGTACACATCGCAGGCCGATGCCTTGCATCTCCGGCACCCTGTAATCGCTTACTGGATGGGAGATGGGCCGAACCTTGGCGCCTTATCCCGTGATTGGTTACATCCGGAGCGGGCACGGATTCCATCTCGACCGGCAGAACCCTTGCGGCGATATACGCCTCGGCCCGGCTCACATAATCGATCATCCGTCCGTAGGCGGTCCGGGCCTCATCCCCGAAGGTAAAGATGCCGTGATTCATCAGGATGATCGCCTCGACCGCCGGGTTTTTTTCATAAAGCTCGGCCATGGCCAGGGCAAGGGGAAAGCCCGGCATGATGAAGGGCAGGACCGCGATCCGCTCGCCCAGGGCCTCGCCCAGAAGCCGCTCCGCCTCGGGCTGATTGGTCAGGGTGACGATGGCATCGGCATGGGTGTGGTCAATAAATTTGGGGGGCAGAAAGGCGTGGACCAGGGTCTCGATGGACGGGGTCGGCGCCGAGGCCTCGAGAAGATGGGTCCGGAACTGGTTGACCATCTCTTCATCGCCGAGATTCCGTAAGGCCCGAAGTTTTTTCAGATAGGCAAGATCAAGGGCGGGCAGGCCCGGCGGCTCGATATCACCGAGGTCCCAGCCGCTGCCCTTGACGCAGATCACCCTCAGTTGATCGCCAAGGATGTCGGTCATCACGGTTTTGACCGAGGTGTTGCCGCCGCCGTGCAGGACGAGATCCGCTTCCGCCCCGATCAGTCTTGAGGTATAGACCCGCAGGGCCAGATCGGCCGGATATTCCGAATAATTTTCGATATAGCGCTGGGCCTCGCTGTCATCGTAACGGTTTTCCATCTTGCCGGAACTCCTTCTCTTCTTTGATTAAAACCTCAATCCGTAACGCAGCAGGCACGAAAAAGGGCGTGAAAGATGCGACGGTTCAGAGTTGACGTGACACTAGATCAGCAAAATAACATAAACGATATAGGCAAGCAGCATGGCCAGCCCGGTTAAGCGGTCGATGCGATGGCGAAAATAGAGGGCCGGCACCAGGACCGCGGCAAAAAGGATCATAACCGGCAGATCCCGGCTCAACAGCTCACCGCCCATCCGGAAGGGGTTAATCATCGCCGTGCCGCCCATAACCATCATCAGGTTGAACATGTTGCTGCCGACTATATTGCCGACCAGGATATCGCTCTCCCTCCGCCTGACCGCCGACAGGGATGAAGCAAGCTCCGGCAGGGAGGTGCCGATCGCGGCCACGGTAAGCCCAACCACCAGTTCCGAGACCTTGAGCTGCCTGGCCACATCAACGGCGCCGTCGATAAAGAGATCGGAACCATAGGCCAGGAGCAGCAGACCGCCGATCTGCAGAGCGAAGATCTTGATCCGCGACTCGTTTTTTACTTTCTCATCGACAAGAGGGTCAACCCCGGCGCCCTTGTTGTTTTGCCGGCAGGCGCTGATCGTATACCAGATCAGCCCGAGGATAAAGAGCGCCCCCAGGATCCGGTAAAAAACACCGTGCCAGGCTATCAGGAAGACCAGAACGCTGACCAGCAGAACCAGGAAAAGTTCCCGGCGAATGGCCTCGAACCTTACCGGCAATCCCCGGAACAGAGCGCATACGGCCAGGACCAGCCCGATATTGGCGATATTACTGCCGACCACATTGCCGATCATGATATCGACATGGTCCTGGAGGGCGGCATTGATGCTGACGAAGAGCTCGGGGGTGGAGGTCCCGAAGGCGACGATGGTCAGGCCGACCACCATCGGCCGCATCCCATGCCGCAAGGCGAATTTGGATGCCCCGGAGACCAGGCTCTCGCCGCCGACCACCAGCAATACCAGCCCGGCGGCCAGAGCCAGCATGGATAAGGTCAGGTTTGCAAAATTCGGATCCACGTTCATTAACCAACTCCGAAAGGGTGCCGCGCTCCCACGGGCTCTTATTGATAACCCTTCAAACTCTCTTCAAAGCTCAACTTCCGACTTGTGCCTTCTTGCCGACATTTCCTGCCTTGAACAGTCCTATGGCAGGTTGTTTCCCCGGAATTCGGTTCAGTTCACGACAAAACCATCAGGATGCCCTTTCAGGGCCTGTTGCGCAAGCTTTTTCAGCTCACCCCTTATCCTGGGCATCGGCACCAGGGGCGGCAGGGCCGGCAGGTGATGCTCCACCGGTCCCGGGGGCCGGACCTCCATTTTAGTCTTCAGAAGCTCGGCTCCCCCGGTCTGCACCGGCGCGGCCAGGATTTCATCACCCTGCCTGTCCAGACTGCGCATGAAAGCGAGAATCGTGTTAATATCGTTTTTCCGGTAAAAGACTTCGATCTCTTCATTAATCAACTCCCGCTCCTCCAGGAGCTCACCGAATTTTTCCCTGTACTGCCCGACATGTTCGACCAGCAACTCGTAACAGCCCAGAAATAGCTTGGTAAAGCGCCCCGATTTTGTCAGCCCCCTGGTCTTGATTCCGGCAAATATCCTGGCCCGAATGGTCGGGGAATCGATCACGTAATCGTCATAGAAGAGCGCCTCTTCCAGGCCGCTTATCTCCAGGAACCGGTCGATCAGCCGTCTATCCCTGAGAATCATATAGATTCTGGTCAGATCGATGCCAACCCTCTGCTCGATGGTGAGGGATTGCCGGCGAATAGCCTGGGCCAAGGCCTCTTTATCCTCTTCGATCAGCTTGCGGAATCCGAAGTAGCGTTCCGCCATCTCCTTTCTGATCTCATGGGTCATCACCTTGGAGATATCGATATCCATAGCTGTTTTATCCGGAGTTTAATGTTATAATGTAAACTTACGATCAGGAAAAAGGGTGGCGCCCTTTAGCCGCGGCGCAACCGTTTCTCTTTTTTCTTGACACTGTACCCTTTTTGGGTCCTACAATGCAATTACTCCGGCCGGCGCCGGGCGATAATCTCTATGAAATAACGTGATTAATGACACCATTCAAAGATAAAGACGAGTCAGTGCGGCTGGTCAAGGAGGCCGCCGACATTGTCGAGATAATCGGCGAGCATGTCAACCTCAAAAAAAGCGGGGCCAATTACAAGGGGTGCTGCCCCTTCCACAGTGAAAAAACCCCTTCGTTCATGGTCAACCAGGCCCGGGGGTCATTCCACTGCTTCGGCTGCAACGAGGGCGGCGACATCTTCTCCTTTTACATGTTGTATCACAATGCGACTTTTCCGGAGGCGCTGAAGAGTCTCGCCGGCCGCTACGGGGTGGCCCTGCCGGAAAAACCGCTTTCCCACGCCGATCAGGCCCGGGCCCAACTGAGATCGGGACTCTTCGAGGTGCTGGAAAGGAGCGGGGCGGTTTTCCATGAGATTCTGCTCCGGGATCCACGCGGGGCCGCGGCCAGGAAATATCTGGCGAGCAGAAATATCCCGGATGAAATTATCCGCAAATTCAGGCTCGGCTATGCGCCGGACAGCTGGAATTTTCTGACCGACAAAATATCCGATCCCGGCCAGCGGCAAATGGCCGCCGAGGCCGGCCTGATCGTCAAAAAGGAGCGGGGCGGCTTTTACGACCGCTTTCGGGACCGGCTGCTCTGCCCGATTACCGATATGACCGGCCAGATCGCCGGTTTCAGCGGCCGCATCCTCGGGGACGGCCAACCCAAGTACATGAACTCGCCCGAAAATCCGGTCTTCGATAAGGGACGGTTGCTCTTCGGTCTTTTCCAGAATCGGGAAGCGATCCGTAAAGGCGGGCTCTGCCTGCTGGTGGAGGGCAATTTCGATCTGCTCGCCCTGGCCGCCGGCGGCCTCGATTACGGAGCGGCCCCCCTGGGCACCGCCCTGACCAGAGCCCAGGTCAGAGCCCTCAAAGGATACGCCCGGGAGGTGATCATTCTTTTCGACGGCGATGCGGCGGGGTTGAAAGCGGCGATGCGCAGCGTTCCCCTTTTTCTTTCCGAGCAGGTGGCGGCCAAAGTTTGCACCCTGCCCCAGGGCCATGATCCGGACACCTTCCTCGGCGAATACGGCCTGGAAAGCCTTGAGACAAAACTGCGGGAATCCGTTTCTCTGCCGGAGTTCGTTTTTGAGCAACTGAGCGCGAAATACGGGCTCGGCCTGGAAGGCAAGGGCAAGATCGCCGAGGAGCTACAGGCTCTGGCCAGCGAACTGGGTGACAATCACCTGCAAAAGGACATCTTTATTGCCCACTTCAGCCAGAAACTCGGAATCCCCCTTGATCAGCTGAAAACCTCGCCGCAACTCGA
>JBHEOZ010000107.1:0-2287 GCA_046260555.1 Desulfurivibrionaceae bacterium | reverse complement strand
CCCGCCGGCGAACCTGGCGACCCGGAGAAACTCCCCTTCAAACAAAGGCAGTTGCTTGAATTCTTAATTATTTTTCCGGAATACTTGCAAAAATTTCTCGAAGCTGGCATTGAACAAGTAGTGGTCGATGAGGTAGGGAGAAATATTTTAAGGCATTTGCAAGAGCTTGCCGGGGGAGAGAACGGCAGTCTGGATCAGCTTTTAGAACTGGCCGAAGGTCCCGAAAAATCATTTATATCAAGACTTCTTGTTAACTCCCCATCCTTTACCGATGAAGATCGGGAACAGATCGCCGCCGAAAAAACAAGCTGGCTTAAAAAAAACCGGCGCCGATATCTGGAGGAAGGGTTGACCGGCCAGATCAAGGTGGCTCAGCAAGCGGGCGACGTCGGGCTTTGCATGGAACTGATCTCCCGCAAAAATGAATTGGACAAAATAACGGACTGACAACTCGACCGACGACTGAACCTACTTATAAATGGAGAAGGTTTAAAATGAGAAGCAGCAAATCAGGCAGCCGAAAAAAAGGTCTTGAGGTCAAACAGGTCGACGATTTTTTGACCGACAGCGAGGACCCTGAATTTGACGATAACTCCGATGAAGACGATTCCATTGACGAATTGACCGCCATTCTTGGCGACGATGCGACAGCAATCGACGGACGGGTCTCGATGAGCGGACCCGAAAATGACAACGAATTTGCCCAGATTGACAGCATTGATCCGGTCAAGGTCTACCTGCGGGAAATGGGCGCCGTCTCCCTGCTTTCGGCCAAGCAGGAAGTTGAACTGGCCAAGCAGATCGAAAAGGGTGCAAAACTCGTGCAGAGCGCCGTTATTCCCACCCATATCGCCTTGGTCCGCCTAAAGGAGATATCCTCTGAACTCCAGAACGGCAACCTGGCGATCACCGGCGTTTTACGCGGCATCGAGGAGACCGAACCGGAGGCGCTGGCCGAGATCAGAGATCGTTTTATCTGGCAACTGAATGAAGCAGCCCGCCTCCATCTTGAAATAACCGCCCTGCGCAAAGACCTGAACCGCCCCGACATTGACAAATCGACATTCACCCAGACCTTAATTCGAATTGAACGTAACGAAAACACCATCGTCCGTCTTTTTCAAAATGAGCGGTTGCACAATAAATTCATCACCCAGATTCTCGGAAAAATCGAACGCCTCGCCAAGGTCATGGAGGAAGCCCATGATCTAATCAGCACGGAGAAGGGCAAATCCCGTACCACTGCCTCAAAGGCCAAGGCAGATTCCGACGAAACCCGGCTCCAGATGATCGAAAACAAACACGGCATTGATTACGAATCTCTTCAAAAAGTGCTGGAAAAAGTGCATCTCGGTCAGGACTCCGCCCGCCAGGCCAAAAACTATCTGGTCCAGGCCAACCTGAGGCTCGTGGTCAGCATCGCCAAAAAATATGCCAATCGCGGCCTACAACTGCTCGATCTGGTCCAGGAAGGCAATATAGGCCTGATGAAAGCGGTAGAAAAATTTGAATACCGCCGGGGCTTCAAGTTCAGCACTTACGCGACCTGGTGGATCAGGCAGGGGATTACCCGGGCCATCGCCGATCAGGGCCGGACCATCAGAATTCCCGTGCACATGATCGACACCATCAACCGCCTGATCAAATGCTCGAAACAACTGCAACGAGAGACCGGCATCGAGCCCGGCACCGCCGAACTCGCCCTGGCACTAGAAATTGACGAGGCAAAGGTCAAGAACATCCTGAAGATCTCCAAGGAACCGATTTCCCTGGATGCCCCGATCGGCAGCAGCGAAGACAGTTTCCTCACCGATTTCATCGAAGACGAAGACACGCCCTCCCCCCAGGATGTCAGCATTCAAACCAGCCTGCAGCGAAGCTTAAGCAACGTTCTCGCCACCCTGACCCCTCGCGAGGAAAGCGTGCTGCGCATGCGTTTTGGTCTCGATACCGAAGTGGACCTGACCTTGGAGGAGGTGGGCAAGAACTTCTCGGTGACCCGGGAACGAATCCGGCAGATTGAGGCCAAGGCCATCAAAAAGATGAAACACCCCAATCGCAAGAGTTTTCTGGCCAGTTTCAATGATGATGACGATTAGGGACTCAGAAATTGTTGACATATACCGGTTTACCACGCATCTAAAAGTCCGTCATTCCGGCAGGTTTTAAGCCGGAATCCAGATCATACGCTGGATGCCAGCTAAAAGCATGCTGGCATGACGACAAAGATAAAGCTGAGTTGGGTCCCGCAAGGCGGGACTCGTACGAAACTTATGCCCTTTTGCGG
>JBHEOZ010000106.1:0-6762 GCA_046260555.1 Desulfurivibrionaceae bacterium | reverse complement strand
CTTTACGATGCCCTGCTCTCCGGGATGCGCTGGTATATCCTGACCGGCCAGGCGGCAAGGCCCGAGGATTTTTCGGCGGAAGATCTCGAAAACGAGCGTTATGTCTTCCATCTTCTCAAAAAAGCCGGGCTGATCGACTCCTCTTTAAACCTCGCCAGGATCCAGGATCTGGTCGACCGGGCTTTGATGGATGAAAATATCCGGGCCGAGCAGGCGTGGTTTTTCGCTGAACTGGAGAAATTCCTTACCCGCCTGAAGGTCCTACCCTTCGACGAATCCGCCCTGCCCCCCGAAGAGCCGGCGACTTTCTGAACCCACCCTGGGGGGATCCCATCGATCACTGCCCACTCATAACCATAACGGTTCGTGGATTGGAGCGGGAACGGCTTCAGCCGCAAACGCCCGCAGAGACGAAACGCGCCTTCAGCCGCCGCAGTCAAACCACAAAAAATCGCCGCGAAGATGCCGGCGTGATTGCGCCAATACTCGATCTGGATTAAGTATTTAAACAGTCCCTCCCTCGGCCCGGCAATAGAACAGGAGTAAAAGTATGAAGCGTTTGCTGTTTGTCATCTTTTTTATCACGACGGCGCCATCCCCGGCCCTTACCCAGGAGAGCATCGCCGTCATGGATCTCAGGGCGATCGGCGTCAATCAGCCCCTGGCCGAGGCCGTTTCCGAAAACCTGCGCACCATGCTGATCCTTTCCGGGGCGTTCCGGGTGGTCGAACGGAACCAACTCGAAAAGATTCTGGACGAATACAAACTCTCCCAGGGCGGCATTACCGAAAACCGCCATGCCCTCGAGATCGGCGCCCTTGCCGAGGCTGGCCTGATCATGATCGGCAGCATCACCAGGATGTTCGAAAACTACATCATCAACGCCCGCCTGCTCGACGTCAAAAGCGGGGTGAGCGTCCTTGCCCAGAAGGTGGAAATAGGCTCGGAAGCGGAATTCCCCGGAAAGATCGACCAGCTCGCCGCTTTTTTCAGCAAGAAGTCGGTTGCCCTCTCCACCCCGGCCCCGGACACCCTTCCCGATATCACCGGAACTTACCGGGTCAAGGGCTCGGACTATGTCGGCCGGTTGGGCATCAAGAAACACAAGGCAACCTATCAGACCACCTGGTTGATCGACAATTCCGAGACCGGGGAGGCCGAGCAGTCATTCACCGGGGTCGGCATCCTCCACAACAACATGTTTTCCGTGCATTACAGCGAAAGGGACGACCAGGCGAACCGCGGCGTAGCCATTTACGATGTCCTCCTCAACGGCGAGCAACTGCGCGGGCTTTACACCAGCGTCGAAAATTCCACCGCCACCGGCACTCTGCGCTTTGAAAACGGTGAGAAGATAAAGGAGTAAATCCTATCCGCCGTTCCGGTTATCCCTTAAATAGCTGAGAATTTCGTTTAAGCCCCCCTCTTCCTCCCCGTCTTCGGCCGGGGTCCAGGACATGTCGGCGCCAAGTCGGTAGGGGCCGATATATTCAGCCGGCGGCCCGCCGTGCCAGTCATCGGGGGAAAGCATGGAAAAATAGCGGCCGCCGTCCGCCCTGGCATAGAGATGGTAGGTGTAGCCGGGAATGCGTTTGAAATTGCATTTGACCCGATGCAGATCCTGGTCCCGGTTGGCCTTGTCGAGCACATCCCGGGCCTGATCCTGCAATTTCCTGATCTGTTCCGAGATAACCCGGAGTTTGGCGTTGACCTGGGTGCCGATCATCAGGTCGGCCTCTTCGATCTGCCGGGCCAAATCAACCAGCTGGATGGGCGGCGCCAGCCGGCTGACCGGATAAGGCGAGGAATGATCGGTTCCCTGGTGATTCTGTTCGGTTTTTTTCTGGTTTTTCTTGTCTGTCATGACCATACGATAATTAGCTTTGGGCCGGGAGAAAAGTTTAATTTTCATTTTGGCTATGCGGATTCCGGCCCGGAAATCACGGGGCGAAAGATGGAAGTCAGGAGGAAAGCTGTAAGATAGGGGCCGGCCGGCCAGGTGGAAAAAGACCAGCCCAGGGCTGGGCAAAAGCAAGCGCTCTGCCGGTTATCATGGTTCTCGTTTGCATAAAATCATCCCCGCCCGGCTTCAGGGACGTACTTTAGAATGCAGGCGTCGCCTAGCACCCAGAATCCCTTGTTTTTGCCAATTTTAATCTCCTCGCGGCGGGAGATGAAAAAACCGGCCATCTCAAGGCCCGCCGCCCCCCCTGTTCCCCGTTTTGCCAGCCGTCGGTTATTTCCCTTCAGCGCCTTGCGGCCCGCGGTAGGCATCGACGACCTTCCGATATTTTTCATGGATCATCTGGCGGTCGAATTCCTGGAACTCCGCAAGCATCTGCTGCTCCTCTTCCCAGCTCAGGTAATTGCGCATGGCAGGAAAAAACTCCTCGTCCTCTTTCCGGATATGACGGGGATAAAATTCAACCAGGGTTTTAAGGCTATCGCTGATCTCCGCCAGAGCCGCCTCGTCGCCGCCCCGATAACGGTCGTTGGCCCGGTCCAGTTCAGCGGTGATTTTCCGGCCGAAGACATGTTCCTCTACCAGTTCGTCCATCATCTTCCGGTCAAAGTCGGAAAGATCTTTTTGGGCGAGGTCCCGGAAAAGGATGTCCTCTTCCTTGCCGTGGTGGGTCCAGTCCGCGTACGTCCTGATAAAATCAAGGGCCACATCAACGAAATGGGGGTCAATTTCCCCCGTCTCGCCGGCCTGGTCATTTTTTCCCTTGATCAGGGCGATCATTTTTTCGATCAGTCGATGCTCTATCATGAGGGGGCCGCGAGCTTGCATAAAATCACCTTTAAATTGAAAATTCATCAAGTTTTCGAAGCATCCACCTGTTCCCGGGCCTTCAGCTTGGCATCGATCATCTCGGCATGACTGAGGCGGAGGAGGGAGGCAAGTTTATGGGCGAAATGATCCTCGTGCTTTTCCAGTTGCCCGTCCACCAGAATAATCCGCCAGACATCTTCCATTACCGCCAGTTTTTCAGCCCGCTCGAAATGCTGGTTGATATGGTTGGTATACTGCCAGAGATCGATGGCCTCCTCGCGGTGCCGATGGGCCAGTTCGATAAGCTCGGCGACACAGTCGGCGCTCAGATCGAACTTCTCCTTCAGGGTCTCGACGACATGCTCCATCTCCTCTTCGGTGCATTCGTCGTCGATATGGGCCGCCTCCAGCAGGAGGACCCCGGCCGCGACATGCTTTTTGCGTTCCGGATCTCCGGGGCTCTCCGGCTTCTCATCCTTCTTGCCCTCAAGAATATTCTTGATAATGGTCAGCATGCGTTTAACACCTCCGGTTCCATGATTATATCGAATATTGCATCGCTGGTTTTGAAAAATCTGCCTACTGGCGATTTTATCGGCTAATTCGATGAATTTATTAAAGATTTCCGTGTTGCAGTTGGCGTCAAGCCCGGTTAGCCCGGTATTCCTTCCTTGCGAGCCTCAAGCTCCTCCCAGCGGGAATAGGTCGCCGCCAGGACGCTTTCAAGTTCCTCAAGGCGGGTCCTGGCCCGGGCCACTTCGGTGCCGTCGCCCTGATAAAGGGACTGATCGGCCAGCTTTTCATAAAGTTCGCGCTGCTCGGTTTCGAGCTCTTCGATCTTTTCCGGTAATTTTCCAAGCTCAGCCTTCTCCTTGAAAGAGAGTTTGCGGAGCCCGGGGCCGCTTGACTGATTGCGCTCCCCGGCCGTTTCCTTAACAACCCTTTTCCCGAATCCGGCCGGGCCGGGCCGTTGGAGGAGCCAGTCGTCATAACCGCCAACATATTCCTGGAGTTTGCCGCCGCCTTCAAAAGCGATGGTGCTGGTCACCACGTCATTCAGGAAGGCGCGGTCATGACTGACCAGGAGAACCGTGCCCTTGTACTCCAGGAGAAGTTCCTCAAGCAGATCCAGGGTCTCCATGTCGAGATCGTTGGTCGGTTCATCGAGAACCAGCACATTGGAAGGGCGGGAGAAGAGCTTGGCGAGGAGGAGCCGGTTCCGCTCGCCGCCGGAAAGGATCCGGACCGGCGACCGAGCCCGGTCCGGGGTGAAGAGGAAATCCCCAAGATAGCCGATCAGATGGCGCTGCCGCCCGTTGATCTCAATGGTGTCGCTGCCGTCGCCGAGATTGTCGATCACCGTCCGGTCCGGATCGAGCTGGGCGCGCTGCTGATCGAAATAGACCGGCTGCAAATTGCTGCCGAGCCTGATTTCGCCGCGGTCCGGGCCGAGTTCGCCGAGCATCAGCCGCAGGAGGGTGGTCTTGCCGACCCCGTTGGGACCGATGATACCGATCTTGTCGCCCCGCAGGACGGTGGTGGAGAAATTATCGATAATCGTCTGCCCTGCGAAGGAAAAACTGACCTTTTTCATGACCGCCACCAGTTTGCCGGAGATGCCGGCCGCGGTGATGTCCATTTTCGCCTTGCCGAGCTGCTCGCGGCGCTCCCGGCGATGCCGGCGCAATTCCTGAAGCTCCCTGACCCTCCCCTCGTTCCGGGTCCGGCGTGCCTTGACCCCTTTGCGGATCCAGACCTCTTCCTGGGCCAGTTTCTTGTCGAACTTGGCGTTATGGACAACCTCCTCGGCTAAAACCTCATCCTTGCGGCGCAGATAGGTTTCATAATTTCCCGGCCAGCTCGTAACCCGGCCCCGGTCGAGATCGATTATTCTGGTGGCGATTTTCCTGAGCAGTTCCCGGTCGTGGGTCACAAAGAGCAGGGCGCAGCGGCAGGAGAGCAGGAATTCCTCCAGCCAGGAGATCGCCGCCAGATCGAGATGGTTGGTGGGCTCGTCCAAAAGCAGCAGGTCCGGATCGCTGACCAGGGCCCGGGCCAGCAGTACCCGCCTTTTCATGCCGCCGGACAGCGAGGAAAACGCCTGATCGCCGTCAAGCTCCAGCCGGGAGAGGACCGTGTCGATCCTCTGCTGGGCCTGCCAGGCATCGGCGTGGGCCATTTCCTCTTCCACCGCGGCCAGTTCTTCCACCAAGGCGTCGTTGCCGCTCTCGGCCATCCGGCTGACCACGCTGTGATGTCTGGCCAGCAGCCCGATCAATTCGCCGATTCCGCCGGCCACCACATCATAAACGCTGCCGGTCAGATGATCGGGGACCTCCTGGCGGAGGCGGGCGACCGTTAAACCCTGCTGCCTGAAGATCTTGCCGCCATCGGCTTCGAGTTCCCCGGCAATCAGCTTCATCAGAGTCGACTTGCCCTCGCCGTTGCGCCCGACCAGACAGAGCCGCTCCCCGGCCTCGATCCGCATAGTGATGCCGTCAAACAACGGCGCCCCGCCAAAGGCGAGAGATACTTCCTGTAAATCAATCAATGCCATAAAATTACCAATAAGCCTCGATGAAAATCTGGGTGAATAAAGCTGAGTTGAGCAGCTTGTCTGTTTTTTTATGCCCTTGAGCCGTTTGCCGCCATCAACTATTGAACTCCGACATAAACACCCGCCAGCCACATTCCGGCCAGGACACTGACCCCCTCTTCAACCATGGCCCCCTGCCCGTGTTTTTTGCCGTCCTGCCACTCGCCGACATATTTGCTGCCGTCGATATAGGTCAAGGTGCCGTACCCAGCCGGCTTACCGTCCCGCCATTCCCCGACATACTCGCGGCCTTCGGGATAGGTGTAGGTCCCCCAGCCATGGCATTTGCCTTCCCGGTATTCCCCGACATAGCGGCCGCCGTCGGCATATTGATAGACCCCGGCGCCGTCCGGCTTGCCGTTTTTATGTTCTCCCTTATAAGTGCTGCCGCCGGTGGCGGTCAGAAATCCCTGCCCGTGGAACAGGCCGTCCCTGAATTCTCCCTCGTATTTACCGCCGTCGGCAAACCGGTATTTTCCCCGGCCGTGGTAGACCCCCTCCCGCCACTCCCCGACATACCGGCTGCCGTCGGGATGGGTAAAGGTTCCCTGGCCGTTCGGCACCCCGTCCTTTATCTCGCCGACATATCTGGAGCCGTCATTATTGGCCAGCTCCCCCCGGCCGTTGCCCTGCTGCTTGCCATAAAGCCACTCGCCCTCATAACTGCTGCCGTCGGCAAAGGTATATGTACCGCGGCCATGCTGGCGACCGTTATCGACCCCGCCGACATATCTTGAGCCATTGGCATAGGTCAGCGTGCCATGGCCCTGAATCTGGTCGTCTTCCCAGGATCCTTCATATTTAGAACCCTGGGGCTGGGACCAGACCCCCCGGCCATCTCTCCGGCCGTTCTTAAATTCGCCGGCGTACATCGATTGATCGAGATAGACGATCAAACCGGTGCCGTTCTCGCAGTCACCCTCGAAACATTTTCCCTGCCGAACCCCGTTCTTGTACTCCCGAACGTCCTTTTTACCTTCGACCGAAACCCAGATCACCTTGCCGTGTCTCTTCCCCTCTTGCCAGCCGCCGATAAACCTGGAACCGTTGGGGAACTCCCAGGTGCCCTGGCCGTTCACGCAGTCGCCCTCCACGCATTGCCCCTCGTCAAAGCCGAACGAATGGCCCGGCAACAGAAGGCCCAGCAATATCAAAAGCGACGGAATCTTAAGCTTGATCATTAAATTTATCCCGAAAAAAAACCGGCCGGACCGGACAGTACACAATTCAGCACAATAAGCAGTTGCAGCCCCGATGTCCAGCGCTGGATCGCAAACCGGCCAGGGGGAACCGCGCAAAACAAAATGCGATCATGTTTTTAGGAGCCGTCAGGAAATATCATGGCCATTTTCGAGCCTTCTTATACGGCTCCTTATGCCGTCTTGGCGTACTG
>JBHEOZ010000105.1:5771-6830 GCA_046260555.1 Desulfurivibrionaceae bacterium | reverse complement strand
CCCCGCCGCATGAGGCAGAATGAAATTTTCAGGTCGCTGATCAGGGAGACCACCCTGTCCGCCGACCATCTTATCTATCCACTCTTTGTCCAGCATGGCAAGAATATCAACGACGAAATCAGTTCGATGCCCGGGGTTTTCCGGATCTCGGTGGACCGGCTTGCCGCCGAAGCCAAGGAGTGCATGGAGTTAGGGGTCAATAACGTCATCCTCTTCGGTCTGCCGGAAAAAAAGGATGCGGTCGGTTCCGGCGCCCATGCCAAGGACGGCATTATCCAGCGGGCCATCAGGGAGCTTAAGAACAAGACGCCCGAGCTGAACGTGACTACCGATGTCTGCCTTTGCGAGTATACCGATCATGGCCACTGCGGCATCATTATCGACCGGCAGGTCGATAACGATTCCACCCTGGAAGTGCTGGCCAAAACCGCCCTTTCCCATGCCGAGGCCGGCGCCGATATGGTCGCTCCCTCCGATATGATGGATGGCCGGGTCGCCGAGATCAGGGGCGCCCTCGATGAAAACAACTTCCACAATATTCCGATCATGTCCTATGCGGTCAAGTACGCTTCCTCCTTCTACGGCCCGTTTCGCGATGCCGCCGACGGCGCTCCCCAGTTCGGGGACCGGCGCGGTTATCAGATGGATCCCGCTAACGTCCGGGAGGCTTTCCGGGAGGCGGATCTCGATGTGGAAGAGGGGGCCGATATCCTGATGGTCAAGCCGGCGGTGGCCTATCTCGATATTATCGCCAAACTGCGCGAGGAATACGATCTGCCCATCGCCGCTTACCATGTCAGCGGCGAGTACGCGATGATCAAGGCAGCCGCCGAAAAAGGCTGGATCGACGGCGACAAGGTAATGTACGAGACCCTGCTCAGCATCAGGCGGGCCGGCGCCGATATCATCCTTACCTATTTTGCCAAGGAAGCGGCCCGCTACCTGCGGAAGTAGGGGCAAAAGACGGGGTGAAGGGTGAAGGGTGAAGGGTGAAGGGTGAAGGGTGAAGGGTGAAGGGTGAGGAGCTAACGGCGGTGAGGGATTAGAGGTGAGGGGGTT
>JBHEOZ010000105.1:0-5761 GCA_046260555.1 Desulfurivibrionaceae bacterium | reverse complement strand
CCTGACCCCTCACCCCTCACCCCTCACCGTCGTTACCTTTCTTACCGAAATCCTTATAGAGCTTCTCATAGAACTTCTCGGCGCATTTTGGACAGTAGCCGTGGCTGAACTCGGCTTCCGAGTGGTCCCTGATGTATGATTCAATCTGTTCCCACTCGCCGGATTCGGTGCGGATATCCTTGCAGGAGGCACAGATCGGCAGAAAACCGCTCAGGATTTTGACTTCGGCCAGAGCCTTCTCCAGCTCTTCGGTCCTTTCCTCAACCAGCCGGTCGAGATGCTCCTGTTGCGCGGCCAGTTCTCTTTCGGTTTGCTCGTGTTCGCGGATCTCGTTTTGGAAGCTGTTATGGGTGTCGGTCAGGTCCGTTTCGATCTTGCCCAGGTAGTTGTAGAGCAGCAGCATCAGGACAATGATCATCAGGAAGCTAAGGGCGCCCAGGAAAATGATAAGCTGGTTGCCCGAGGAGATTTTCTTGAAATCCCTGAGGACGATAATGGCGCCGATGCTTTTTATGCCGGCCTCGGAAAGAGGGATGGTCACCCCGCGGTAGGAACCCTTTTGAGAAACGACGCTGAAGACCTCCCCGTAGTGAAATCGGCTGGGGTTGTTGAGGATTTTCTGGAGATCTTCAGGCAGCCTGGGCATGGTGGTCGAGATAACCACATGTTCGGAAAGAAAATCCCAATCACTCTGTCTCTTGCCTAATATGCGCCGTCCCTCTCGCCACTCTTCGATATCGAGAAACTTTTTTTCGACAATAAAGTTGATCTCAAGTTCGAGAATTTTTTTCATTTCCTCGGCAATATAGTCGATTTCCTTGCCCAGCTCGATAAAACCGACAAGCTCGCCATCGATGTGCCAGGGGATCACGAACCGCAGGGTCAGGTTGCCGAGGGGGCCCAGCTCCAAACCATAGGCCTGGGTGCCATTTTGGGCGGCGAAATTTATGGTATGACGGTTGATCAGGTCACCATGCCGGGGCGGATTGTGGACCCGCAAAAAACAGGTTTTGTCGGGCAGGTGGAAATAAAAATGGGTGATCTTGAAGCGCTCTTTGATCTTTTTTAAGACCGGTTTGCTTTCCCGCAGGAGCGCTTCCCGGTCGCCCTTTAGAAAGGCCTCCCGAAGATCCGGCCGGTCCGTGTAGGTGCTGGCCAGACTTTCCAGGACGTCGGTTTCCACCTGCAGCAGCTTGTTGAAGAGTCCGTAAGTGCCGTCAAACCGCAGGTTCAATTCGTCATTGTAATGACGCTGCTGGATCAGGTGAGCGGCGCCGATTCCGAGAAAGCAAATCATGAGGATAGCCATCCCCACCGGCGGCATTATCTTTTTGCGTATCTTGTCGGACGGTGTCGGCACCATATTCTCCCGCGCGGGAAAGCCGCAAATGAGGATCGGTCGAGGTAATTCACCTGGCGATCAAACTACATTATAACATTAAATACCCCTGAAATGACAGTTTTTAATGGACTGATGAAATATCATGCCACTCTTGACAAGATTGGGGCTTCTTTCTATTAAGGTTGCATTGATTGAGGTTGAGGACAGGTTCAAGGTTAAAGGTTAAAGGTTAAAGCTACCAGCTAAAATAAGGACAGCTGCACGCTCCTAAATATGTAAGCCGCATCCGCAGTTAGCTTAAACTTGCAGCTTGAGGCTTGCAGCTTGAGGCTTGCAGCTTGAACCTCGTATCTCCCCGAAAAGTTTACGAATTTTATACAAGAGGTTATTTGATGATTGATGCATATCGGAACCATGTTTTGGCGCGCAAAGAACAGGGTTTGCCGCCGCTGCCCCTTGACGCGGAACAGGTCAAGGGCCTGATCAAACTGTTGAAATCACCGCCGGCCGGCGAGGAGGAAGTCCTTCTCGATCTCTTGATCAATCGGGTGCCGCCGGGGGTTGACGATGCGGCCAAGGTCAAGGCCGGGTTTCTGGGCGAAGTGGCTCGGGGTGAAGTGCAGATCGACGGGATTGACCGTAAGCATGCCACTTTCCTGCTGGGTACCATGCGGGGCGGTTATAATATCCAGCATTTGATCGATCTGCTCGATGATGAGGCAACCGCCGCCCAGGCTGCCGAGTCTCTCTCGCAAATTGTCCTGGTTTACGAGGCTTATAAGGATGTATTGGCCAAGGCGGTTGATAACCCCTGGGCGAAAAAAGTCGTTGACGCATGGGCCGAGGCAGCATGGTTCACCGGTCGGGCGCCGATGGCCGAAAAAATCACCGTTACGGTCTTCAAGGTGGAGGGGGAAACCAACACCGATGATTTTTCGCCCGCCTCGGAGGCGTGGAGCCGTCCCGACATCCCCCTGCATGCCAAGGCCATGCTGGCCGGCAAGATGCCCGGCGCCCTCGATAAAATTATTGAACTTAAGGCTAAAGGGCATCCCCTGGCCTTTGTCGGCGACGTGGTCGGCACCGGCTCATCCCGTAAATCGGCGATCAATTCGGTCCTCTGGCATATCGGTTTCGACATTCCCTATGTACCGAATAAACGGCAGGGCGGGGTGATTCTGGGGGGCAAGATCGCCCCGATCTTCTTCAATACCGCCGAGGATTCCGGCGCCCTGCCCATCGAGTGCGATGTCTCCGGCCTGAAGATGGGCGATGTCGTCCATATCCTCCCCTTCGAGGGCAGGATAGTTGACGATCAAGGCCGCGAACTCGTCTCCTTTGCCTTGCGGCCCTCGACTCTGCCGGACGAGGTCAAGGCCGGCGGCAGGATTCCGTTGATCATCGGCCGGGCCTTGACCTCTCGGGTTCGGGAAGAACTGGGCCTGCCGCCCAGCGAGGTCTTCCGGCAACCGATTCAGCCCCCCGATACCGGCAAGGGTTATACCCTGGCCCAGAAAATTGTCGGTCGGGCCTGCGGAGTCGAAGGGGTACGGCCGAATGCCTACTGCGAGCCGAAGATGACCACGGTCGGCTCCCAGGATACCACCGGTCCGATGACCCGGGACGAACTGAAGGAACTGGCCTGTCTGGAGTTCGGCTGCGATCTGGTCCTCCAGAGTTTCTGCCATACCGCCGCCTACCCGAAGCCGGTCGACGTCAAGATGCACAAGGAACTGCCGGGATTTTTCGAGGAACGGCACGGGGTGGCGCTGCGGCCAAGGGACGGGGTTTTCCATTCCTGGCTGAACCGTTTCGTGTTGCCCGATACGGTGGGTACCGGCGGTGATTCCCATACTCGTTTCCCTATCGGTCTCAGCTTTCCGGCCGGCTCAGGCCTGGTCGCCTTTGCCGCCACCATGGGCTTCATGCCTCTTGACATGCCGGAGTCCGTTCTGGTCCGCTTTAAGGGCGAGTTGCAGCCCGGCATCACCCTGCGCGATCTGGTCAATGCCATCCCCTATACCGCCATCCGGAAAGGTCTGTTGACCGTCGGCAAGGAGGCCAAGCAAAACGTCTTTTCCGGCCGGATTCTCGAGATCGAGGGAATGCCGGATCTGCGGGCCGAACAGGCCTTCGAGTTGACCGATGCCACCGCCGAACGTTCGGCCGCGGCAGGTACCGTCCGTCTCAACAGGGAGCCGGTCATTGAATTCGTCCGCTCCAACGCGGCTCTTCTGAAGTGGATGATTGAAGACGGTTACAAGGACGCTGATACGATCGGAAAGCGGATGGAGGCCATGGAGGCGTGGCTGGCCGATCCGCAACTCCTGGAGGCTGATCCCGATGCCGAATACGCCGAGATTATCGAAGTCGACCTGAACGAGATCACCGAACCGATCCTGGCCTGCCCCAACGATCCGGACGATGTCAAGCTTCTCTCCGAGGTGGCGGGTACCGGGGTCGATGAGGTCTTTATCGGTTCCTGCATGACCAATATCGGTCATTACCGGGCCGCCGCCAGGCTCCTGGACGGTTTCGGTTTCGTGCCCTGCCGGCTCTGGATCGCGCCGCCGACCCGGATGGATGAGCGGCAGTTGATCGAAGAAGGCATCTACTCGATCTTCGGCAAGGCCGGCGCCCGCACCGAGGTGCCCGGCTGTTCGCTCTGCATGGGTAATCAGGCCCGGGTTGCCGACGGGGCCACGGTGGTATCCACCTCGACCCGCAACTTTCCGAACCGGATGGGCACCGACACCAGCGTCTTCCTCTCCTCCGCGGAACTGGCGGCGATTACCGCCAAGCTGGGCAGACTGCCGAGCCTTAAGGAATATCGGGAACAGGTCAGGGTCCTGGAAGGGGAGGAGAGGGAAATCTACTCCTACCTGAATTTCGACCGGCTCAGTGACTATCGCGGTAAAAACTGATCCCTGAATCCGCGTCGGCTATTGGAATCAAGTTCTGGGCAGAACGTAAGCGATCACAGTCCACCGAATCTGCTCTGTTATCACCCTGCTCATGTACATCGGTACACATCGCAGGGTGGCCTTGCATCTCCACCACCCTGTGATCGCTTACCGGACGGGAGATTGGCCAATCCCGGCTGGCTTATCCCGTGATCGGTTACGGCAGAACGAGTCGATTAAAAAAGGCCGCTCCTTTTGGGGCGGCCTTCCCCTCCGAGAAGGAGGGCGTTATAAAAAAGAGCGCGGTTGTCGCTCGCTTTTTATGACGATCAATAAAGTCGAGCAATTTGAACTGCTCGGCTGCTAGTTATTTATTCTGTTCCTCTTGCATTTTGGTCACTTTGTTTCTGAACTCCTCATCAGCATTCATCTTATTGGCGAAGGCATTATAGGTTCGGACATCCAGTCCTGACTTCTCAACGGCTTTCACCATTTTTTCATTTATTTCCTGCTGGATCTCCATGGCCTCTTCCTGGTCCTGGACACCTTCCAACCTCTGGGCAAATTTATCTTGAATTTTCCCCAGTTCAGCGGTGGCCGTGACAAATTTCTGCACAGTGGCATCATCAAAATTCTGCTGCTGAGCTTGGCCGGGAGCGGCGGCACCGCTGCCGTAGTCGGGTTGGGCCATGGCGGGAGCAGCTGCCAGGGCCAGGGACAGCGTTACGGCGGTGAATAAAGCGGCCTTAAGGGTCGTGCTGGTCATCTTTTTCATTGTTTTAGACCTCCAAACTTCGTGTTGATTTAAAATTACGGCGCGATCATTTCATAAGCGATCCCACGCCTCTCAATTCCAGTCGCTGAAACGGATCTTGACTGGTGCTTTTTATGTTTTGCAAGCAGCTTGCCAACCTCGAAATTAATTAATAAACTCTTGTAACATCTCGAAACCACGTTTTTTTTACGGCAAAAATACTTATGATCCCGGGGTTTGACATTGCCGACAAAGTGTACAATATTGAGACATGTTCATTTTTATGGGAGGTTTGTCATGTTTTTCCGGCCGCTGAGATCAGGCCTCAGCCTGCGTCTTTCCATGTTGCTGTTTCTGGTGGTGCCGCTGATCGGCGTTCTGGCCATTTCAGGTTATTACAGTTTGCAGAGCCTTGAAGACCAAGTTGAAAAACGCATGCAGGAGGATATCGAACTGATTGCCAGGGCGATCAGGGGGCCCTTGGAGTACGCGCTGGAAAATGGCAGGGCGGGGAGTCTGGCTCAGACCCTGTCGTCGGCCTTTCGGATCGGGCGGGTCTATGGCGCCTATGTCTACGATGCCCGGGGACGCAAGATCGCCACCAGCGGTCCGCGTGAACCTTTAGTCAGGAGCAGACAGCTGGCGGAGCTGGCTGCCGGCAACCGTACCGGCGGCTATCAGGAATCCGGGGACCAGCAGGTATACTCCTATTTTGTCCCCCTCTCCGACTCCATCGGCCGCAACGCCGGACTGCTTCAACTG
>JBHEOZ010000104.1:0-6852 GCA_046260555.1 Desulfurivibrionaceae bacterium | reverse complement strand
ATCTTACCCTCTGCTCCCGTTTTCCCGGCAATCATCCATATAATCCTGCCATTCCTGGGGAAGCATGGTTTTCTTTCTGGTATTGCACTCCTTGCAGGAAGGGACCAGATTGTTTTTGGTGCTGGCGCCTCCCCTGGTCAGGGGTACCACATGGTCCATGGTCAATTTCGCCGGCGGAGTCTGTCCGCCGCAGTAGTAGCAGCGCCCCTCACCGATCTTGTTCCGCCACCAGCGGCTTTTGCGCAGCTCCCGTGCCTTGGCCTTCTCACGACGCAGGGCGTCATCATCGATGCCGGCAAAAGATATTCCTTCGTCCCAACTCATCCGATCAGGTCTCCCAGGAGGATCCGACGGGCCGCGCCGACCAGATAAAGAGAACCGGCCACACAGATCAAATCGTCCCCGCCGGTGATTTGCCGGGCCTTGGCCAGGGCGTTTCCGACCCCCTCGACGCAGACGGCTTTCCCTCGATATTCCGCCGGTAAAGCGGCGGCCAGAACCTCGGGAGGCGCGGAGCGTTCCTCTTCCGGCCTGGTGAAGATCAGGATATCGCACAGGGAGGCAACCGTTGCCAGGGAAGAGCAATAGTCCTTGTCGGCCATAGTGGCCCAGACCATGACAAGTTTAGCGAAATCGTCCCGGCCGCGCAGGTAGCCGGCCAGTGATTCGACCCCGGCGGGATTGTGGGCGCCATCCAGCAGGTAACGCCGGTAGCCGGACCCGCCCGGATCTTCCCGGGGGCGGACAATTTTTTCCAGGTCCGGTTCACTCAGGCAGAAACTCTCCAGACGACCGGGCCAGCTGACCTTGGGCAAGGCGGTCCGGATTGTCTGTTCGGCTACCGGAAAGCCTTTTTCGGCAAGGATCTCCAGAGCGGCGAGGGCAATAGAGCCGTTAGCCAGCTGATAGCCGCCCGCCAGAGCGCTCCGAAGGCCGGTCAGTGAACCTTCGCCGACAGCTTTATATCCCCAGAGGGCGCCGGTTTCCGGCTCATGATAAAAATCGCGGCCGGCCAGATAGAGGGGCGCGTTCTGTTCACGGCAGGTCTTTTCCACCACCTCGAGACTTTCATCCGCCGCCACCCCGGAGACTACCGGCACGGCCGGTTTGATAATCCCCGCCTTCTCGCGGGCCACTTCGGCCAGTGTACTGCCCAGGTACGCTTCATGGTCCATGGAGACATTGGTGATGATGCCGACCAGGGGAGTAACGACATTGGTGGCGTCGAGACGGCCGCCCAGCCCCACTTCCAGGATAACCAGATCAACCTGGCGCTCGGCAAACCAGAGCAGGGCCAGGGCGGTGGTGAATTCGAAATAGGTGATCTGCCGCCCGGCCAGGCAATTCCTGATCGCGGTGGCATGCCTGGCAAATTCATGTTCGGAAATATAGGCTTCGTTGATTTTAAACCTTTCCCGGACCGACGAAAGATGCGGCGAGGTATAGAGACCGACTTTGTAGCCGGCCTCGGCCAGAATCGCGAGCAGATGGGCCGCCACCGAACCCTTGCCGTTGGTGCCCGCCACGTGGATGAACTTTAATTTTTCCTGGGGCTGCCCGACGCTCTCCAGAAAGGCGCGCATCGAATCAAGCCCCAGCTTGATCTTGAAAAACTGCAGATCGTCGAGATATGACCAGGCCTGCCGGTAATCCATCAACCGATAATCTCCAGTTTGGCATAATCGAGATGGAGGATCTTGCGGCCATGCCGGGAGAAAAACACCTCGACGGACCGTTTGCCGCTCTTTTTCTCGACCTTGCCCTCACCGAAAAAAGGATGCCTGACCGCGATCCCTTCAACCAGCAGATTGATATCCGGTCTTCTCTCGCCACCCTGGCCTCCGCCCTGCCGGCCGGCCGGGGACACCCTGTTTCGACCGATATCCGCAACCCCGCCGCTTGCGCCGCTGTCCAGCAGGGCTGGAGAAAGTTCGGCCAGAAAAGGCGACATGCCGCCGGCCGGGCTCTGCCGATCGAAGGACATCACCTCTCGGGGATAGGAGAGGTAGAGCATCTTGCGGGCCCGGGTGGCGGCGACATAAAACATCCGCCGCTCCTCCTCCCATTCCGCCCTCATAAACGGTTGGCAGGACGGAAAACGGCCGGCGGCCAGGTTGATCACGAAAACATGGTCCCATTCCAGTCCCTTGGCGGAATGGATAGTGGAAAGGATCACCTGCGCCGGCGGGCTGTCCAGACGACCGCCCAAGGAATCATCGGTCGCTTCGGGGGGATCAAGAGTGGTATCGTCGATCAGGGACTGCAGGTCGCCGTAAGCGGAGATCAGCTGGCGCAGCTGTTCGAGATCGCGACTTCTGGTCGGATAGTCATCATGATAGATCCGCTCGAAAATTTCCCGGTAGTACTCCATCACCATGTCAAAAATCACTACCGGCTCAAGACCGGGAGTCCGCAACCTGGTGAGCAGATCAAGCAGTTTATCAAGCCCCCCCCGCCAGCTTTTACCGGCCGGGAAATCGCGGACCGCGATCAGGGGATCCTCGGTGGCCCGGATCCGGTCCAGGACATTTCGCGCCGTCTTGGGACCGACCTTGTCGAGCAGCAGCAGGATCCGGTTCCAGGAGAGCCGATCGTCGGGATTGCCGGTCACCCGCAGATAGGCGAGAACGTCCTTGGTATGGGCCGACTCGGTCAACTTCTGGCCTCCCCTCTTTTCAAACTGAACCTGCCTGTTGGTCAACTCCAACTCCAGTTTATAGGAATGGAAACCGGAACGGAACAGCACGGCAATCTCATCGGCAGGGACATCCCGGTCCCGCAACTCGACGATCCGCTCGGCCACCAGGCGGGCCTGGGCCGATTCGTCCCGGGTGCCCTGAAGCCGCGGCCTGGCGCCACCCTCGATATTACTGAAAAGTTTTTTGGTATACTTCTCCTCGGCCTTGTCGATAATGGCATTGGTCAACGATAAAATCGCCTGGCTGCTCCGATAATTTTCTTCGAGCCGCACCACCCGGGTTCCCGGAAAAACCTTGGGGAAATCCATGATATTGCGAAAATCGGCGCCACGAAAACTGTAGATTGACTGGGAATCGTCACCGACGACCATGACATTGCGATGGCCCGCCGCCACCAGTCTGACAATATCGGCCTGGATCAGGTTGGTATCCTGATACTCATCAACCAGGACATGCTTGAAACGTTCGGCGACTTCCTCGCGAACCTGTGGAAACTCAGTCATCACCCGCCGCAGATTGACCAGCAGATCGTCATAATCCATCAGGCCGTGCTCAAGTTTGAACTTGCGGAAATCATCGAAGATCCTCTCCAGATCCGATCGATATTCATCCAGATGGCTGTACTGCTCGGCGATAACGGTTTCGACGTCGGTACACTTGTTGACTGAACGGGAGAGCAGATTGCAGATCACTTTTTTCGATGGAAAGCGCTTGCCGGAACCGCCAAGCTCCAGGGAGGATTTAATCAAATTGATGATGCCCTCGGAGTCGGAGCGGTCAAGAATCGTGAAATTAGGGGCATAACCCAAATGATGGCCGTAGCGCCGCAAGAGGATATTGGCCATGGCATGGAAGGTGCCGCCGGTGACCTTCTGGCTGGGATCGTTGATCAGACCGCCGGCCCGTTCGATCATCTCCTGGGCCGCCTTGCGGGTAAAGGTCAGGAGGAGGATATTATCGGCCGGCACCCCCTGTTCGATCAGGTAGGCCATCCGGTAAACCAGGGTGCGGGTTTTACCGGTACCGGCGCCGGCGATGACCAGGACCGGCGCACCCATGGAGGTGGCCGCTTCCAGCTGGGCGCCGTTCAGATCGCCGGCCCGGAAACTTTCCCGGGGGAGGGGATCTTTATTTTGTGAAGAAAAAAGAGATGGTTGCATTAAAAAAAGTCATTTCCCAGGTTTTGATAAATTCGTAAAAAGTGCATGGGTCCCATTTCCAGGCCGGGCATTTAACCAATGGTTTTATGGTGGTTGGCGGTTTTCCCGTCCGGGTATCGGTGGAAGACCATATTATTTACCACAGGCGCCAAGGCGGTGCAATGCGAGTGTATCGGAACAAATTGGATTGACGCACTTTCTCCTTCAAGTTATCTTATCGTTCTAAATCCCGCCCATCCGAAGCCAACCAGAAAAAAACGAACGAGCAAAAATGACAAGCGATACCTTCAGGGAAATATTCACCGAGACAGTGCTGACCCGGCTCTTTCCCAACGACCGGACCGACGCATTTTTCGAAGCGCTTTACGGCGACATCGAGGAAGGAGTTTACGACATCACCCTCAGCTATGAAGGTCATGATCCCGACCGGAAAATGCTGAATTTCAAGCTGAATCTCTCCGAGCGCCCCGGCAAATGCCTGGCCTGTCACCTGACCCAGGGATTGCCCGAGGTCTTCTCCAGACACCCGATCATCAATGTCGCCGGCATCGTCGCAAAAATAGACGAACACCTCGGCGACAAGGGGGCCTGCGGTCAATGGCGCCTCGGTTCGACCGAGACCATATCTCGGAAACTCTACGCGGTACCCCTGACCATCAAGCTCGACTGACGGGGATAAGCAGAAGCCAGGAGTCAAAATTCAGGAGCCAGAAGCCAGAAGCCAGAAGGAATGATCTAAAAGATTTTACCCCTCACCTCACCGTCATAGCCTTACAGCTGTCCTTAAATCCTTAACCTTGAACCTTGAACCTTGAACCTCACTCCAGCAGCCCGGAAAGCCGGGATGATTTCCCAAAGAGCTCGGCCAACATTCCGAATTGCCCCACATCTTCAGGACGATGGGCATCGGAGCCCAAGGCCAGCGGGATATCGCGCCGCACCGCCTCCTCGATAACAGCCAGGGCCGGAAAGGGCTCCTCGCGGATCCGGCACCCGGAAACATTGACTTCCAGGGCCATGCCCCGTTCGGCCATCGCCGCGAGAATCATCTCGATCTGGTGGTAATGGCTCCGTTCAAAACGGATTTGCGGATGATAACGCAAGACCGCGTCGAGATGGCAGACGACCTCGGCCGGTACGGTTTCCACCGCCTCCAGGACGGTATCGAAATATGCCGAAACCACCTTGGCCACCCCGGCCCTGCCAAAAACATCCAGATTATAAGGTTTGCGGCTGACCAGATTGTAATGGCGGTCGCCGATTCTCATGAAATGAAAGGAGACCGCGATCCGGTCCCAGGGGTGCTCGGCCAGTTTCTCAAGGATTTCCTCGGGCCGCTCGGGATTATAACCCGTCTCGACCCCGAGTCCGATGAAGAGCTCCTCCCCGTACTTTTCCCGCAGCCGGCGGCCCTCGGCAAAATAAAGATCAAAGTCCCCGGGAGTCAACCAGGTCCGCTCGAAGTAATTAATCCCGACCTCGAGATGTTCAAGAAAGAAGAGTCTTTTCAAGCCCCGGCCGCGGGCGGCCTTAACGTAATCCTCCATGGAGCCCGAGGCGTGCCGGCAAAGCGTGGTGTGGACATGGCCATCGGTTTTTAGATCGAGTTTAAAGCTGGGTTGAGTCCCGCAAGGCGGGACTCGTACGAAACTTATGCCCTGTGGGTATAACAACGCTCTCTCCCCGTGACTTTTTGCCGGTTTTGTCATAAAAAAGGGACCCGCCTTTTTCAAGACGCGCCCCTTGCCGAACAACTTGAAGACTAATCAGGGCTCAGGCGTTACCGCGCGGAAAATAATGAACCTCGCCGTTAAACTCCGAAGTGTCGCAAACCCTGCCCAAGCCGAATTCCATATCGCCGTCCATGTTTTCAACCGGCAAGGCAAGGGCCTCGCCATCGGAAAGGTGAAAAACGATGGTGTTCGCCCTGGTCAGATCAACCGCTTTACTGAATATTTTATGTTTCACGTGTCTTACCCCCGCAATTGTTGCTTTATCGGTCTTCTTACAGATTAGTCACTATTATCCATTTGGCAAGCAAACTCGATAAAAATAAGGAAAGGCAAACCAGGAAATGAACCGGCGGGAGGATCCGGAATTTTCCAGTCATCGACCAGCCGGATTCTCGTCACCGCCCATAACTTCGGCTTTTCCTTGAACAGATTGATCAGCAGAACTCCCGCCGCAAAACCGCCAATATGGGCCCACCAGGCTATTCCCCCGGCCCCGCTCCCCTCGGTCGTCGCCATAGTGGTAAAGCCCTGCATGAACTGAAGGAGAATCCAGAAACCCAGAAAGAGAAAGGCAGGAAGTTCGATCAGGTAAAAGAAAAAGAAGAGCGGAACAAGAGTGAGGATTCTAGCCCCGGGATACAAGAGAAAATAGGCGCCAAGCACCCCGGCGATCGCGCCGCTGGCCCCGACCAGAGGCACCGGCGAAGAGGGGCTCGCCATGGTCTGGGCCAGAACGGAAACCGTTCCGCACAACAGATAGAAGACCAGATAGCGACTGTGGCCCATACTGTCTTCGACATTGTCGCCGAAGATCCACAGCATCCACATATTGGAGATCAGATGCAGGAAGCCGCCGTGCAAAAACATCGATGAATAGACCGGAATGAACCGTTCAAATTCGAGAAAATTCTCGCTCTGGGCGGCCATGAACCGGGCCGGCACGAAACCGTAAGTCCGGATGAAAGAGTCCAGGCCGGGGCCCAGCTGGAGTTCGAAGATGAAAAACAGGACATTGACCAGAATCAGTCCGGAGTTGACCACCGGCAGACGGCGGGCCGGGATATTGTCTCTAAGCGGAATCAATCGGCATCCCTCGGATGAGATCGGGCTTAATGGAATCGTCGGTCACGGGATACGTCCCAATCACAAGGTGACCGCTTACACGGAATCGAGGTAAGCCGTACAGCAGCACCGCATCTTCGGACGATCGGCCCGGCTTACGTACCCGAGGTACGCGGCGCCGGTCCGCTTGTCCAAATC
>JBHEOZ010000103.1:0-6942 GCA_046260555.1 Desulfurivibrionaceae bacterium | reverse complement strand
GGGGCGGTCGCCAAAGTATCCAAAACCGCCGGACTGTAACCGTTCAGCAGTGGTACAGATTTGGACAAGCGGACCGGTGCCGCGTACCTCGTGTACGTAAGCCGGGCCGATCGTCCGAAGATGCGGTGCTGCTGAACGGTTACCCGTACCGCGCGGCAATTTCCAGATAACGGCCACCCTCTTCCCCGCGGCCGTGCTTCAGACAGCCTTGACCGTAGATCCTGCATTTGCGAACCAGCTCCCAACGGGCCAGCTTATCCTGTTGAGGATTAAGCGCGCCTGAATCGAGTATCTTCAGAATGGCTGTGATCCGAAAGCGGTCCATGCCGACCCGGTGAATCCGCGATAACTGATCGTCGCGGCCCCCATCCTTAATCGTAAAGGGCTTCGGCACCAACAGAAAGGGAAAGCGGACACTGACCCGTAGCCAGAAATCGTAGTCCTCACAACAGACCAGGGATTCATCAAACAGCCCCGCCACATCGAACAGCTCGCGGCGCACCATGGCGGTGGACATCCCCACCGCGCAGAGTTCCAGGCAGCGCGGGAAAATAAAGCCGCCTTCCCTGGCATGTTTATTTTTCTGATTGAGAAGCCGGCCGTGTCGATACCAGACCTCGTCGGTATGGGAAACCAAGTATTCGGGCTGGGCCGCCATGGCCGCCGCCTGGACGGCGAGTTTTTCGGGGGCGAAGCTGTCGTCGGAATCAAGAAAAGCCAGGAGCTCGAAGCGGGCCGCCCTGATCCCGGTATTGCGGGCCGCCGCCGCGCCGAGATTATCCTGATAGAGATAGCGAACCGCGCTGCCGTATGAGGCGACCAGTTCACCGGTAGCATCGGTGGAGCCGTCGTCGATAACCAGCAGTTCAAATTCGGGACGGGACCCGGTCTGCTGCAAGACCGAATCAATGGCCCGGCCCAGGTAATTTTCGCGATTATAGGTGGGAATGATGACGCTGACCGGTTCAACCGGCCGGGAAGGGGCTGAATTCATCAGTCGAGGTAGACGATCTCGCCGCTGTTCTCGGTGACGATAGAACCGTCATCAAGTTCCAGGACCAGGCTGGCGTCGCTGTTGATATCCTTGACCCGCGCCTCGAATTGCGGCTGCTCCTGGACGTTATGACCGAACCGGACCCGCCGCCCCACGGTATCGCTCAGCTCCCGCCATCTTTTAACCAGCAGGTGATCCGAATCCGGAAACACTTCGCTCAGGCGGGCCGGATCGTTCAGCACCCCGGGGCCGTGCTCGGAAAGGATCCGCTCCTCCTCGTAATGGAGGAGCCCGATATTCCAGGCCAGCTTGGCCAGAAAACGGGCTGCGAGCAGATTGACATCGGTCTCGGTCACCAGGAGTTGTTTGTATGAAACCGCCAGGTCGGCCAGCTCCCCGGGAAAGTGGACGTTATTGACATTGAGGCCGATGCCGAGAAGAATATATTCCTCGCCGCTGACCGCTCCGCGCATGGTCTCGACCAGGATGCCGCAGATCTTGCGGCCGCTGACATGAACGTCGTTAATCCACTTGAGGCGGGCTTCGGGGATCTCTTCAAGAATGGTTTCGCAGGCGGCGACCCCGGGAGCCAGGGAATAGAGGGCGCTGGAGGCGGGCAGCAGGGTATTGACCAGCACTACGGTGAGCCAGAGCCCCCCGGCCGGGGCATGCCAGTATCGGCTGAACCGGCCGCGGCTGTCGGTGAGCTCGTTGGCGGTGATGACCAGGCCGCCGGGAAAAGAGCGATCTGCATCTTCATGCTCGCGGATCACGGCCTTGGCATGGTCCATGCCCCTTTCCAGTTTATCGAAGCGCTGGATCGTCGAAGCGACCGTACCTCCGTACCTGAAGACGGCAAGCACCGTCTCCAGGGGCAAACTCCGATTACGCTGCTCAATTTCCTCTTCCCTGATCAGCTGCTCGACCCGAGCCGATGACAGAGTAGTCGTTATTCCCATTCAGCCTTGACGCGGGTAATAATCTTCTGGATCAGGGGCAGCGTATCCTTGGGACAGATCCCGACCAGGGGCTGGCCCTGGTCGACGCTTTCCCCGGGTTTGAAATACATGGAATGAATGATACCGGGTTCGCCTTCATAATAAACGGGGGTTTCCCGTTTCATCAGCGACATGGTGAAGATCTCGTCGCCCGGCTTGATAAACACTTCCCGCTGGCCGTATTTATCGATCCGGGACTGGATATCCATGGAGAAGAAATATTTGGCCCGTTCGGGAGCGACGAACGGATAAAGGACCTCCCGGAGGATGCCGTCGATAATCTCCCGCTTGGTGAGGGGATGCTTGATGGTGATGATCTTCTCGCCGGCCTCGACGAACTGGCCCTCCAGATCATTCCTGATGAAAGAGATCTCGCCGTTGGTGGGAGAATCGACCGGTTTGGTATTACGCTCCCGAATGAGAATATAAAGGGTGGTCCCGGGAATATGCCGCCATTCGCCGCTGACTCCTTCAACCTCGGTGCCGACTTTCACCTTGAAGCGGATCCGGCCGGTGTGAACGGAATGAATATCCACATAGTCGTAGGGGTCGGCCTTGTACTTGCTGATTATTTCATCGAAATCTATATCGTCTTGCTGCATGCGAATGCCTCTGGAATCCCTGTAGGTTACCGGTAATAGAGCTTGCTGCTGCCCATGGTCATCAGGCATTTGTGAAGATTGCGGCGGAACTCGCGCCGGTCCCAGATCCCCTGAATATGGCCATGCCGCAAGGCATTCCTGGCGCTGTGATAATCGGGCGGCACCTCCTGGCCGGTAGTGTCCCTGATCACCCGGGGCCCGGCAAAACCGATGCGGCTGGAACGAATGGCGAACTGGTAGTGGGAGCAGCCCAGGAAACTGGCCACCGGCCCGGCGTATGAGTTGTTATCGTAGACCACGATATAGAGGCCGCCGGCATCGATGTATTCCCGAACCGCCATGGTACACTTGGGCATCTGGATAACTCCCAGGGTTCCCTCCTGGATCCTGATGCCGCCGGTGGTATGGACATAGGATAGCAGGGGTCTGCGCTTGAGTTTGGCGACTTCGCAGGCCTGGACGAATTTCTCGCCTTCGGCGGCGCCGACCGTGCCGTTCCGGAAATCGCTGTAGAGCATGGCGGTAACGATATCGACCCCCATGAGCTTGGCGTCGAAGGTGATCATCGAACTGCAGCGCCCGGTTTTCTTGCTCGCCGCCTTGAGCTGCTTTTCCAGGGCCTGATTATTAAGGGGATTGCCGGCGCAGATTTCAGTGTTGAATTCCCGGATCGAGTCGCGGTCGAAAAGATTTTTAAGGTACCACTCGTACTCGAGGGGAAAGTGGTGACCGCAGTTTTCACAGACCCCGCAGAATTCACCGTAAAGATCGGGGATCCAGAGATCCTTGCAGCCCTGTTTCTGGCTGTTCGGACAGCTAACTGTCCGGTCTTCGTTGGCGAGCGGGCTGGTATAGGTATCACCGAGGTAAGGATCGCCGGCCGGATTATTGCTCCTGCGGTCAGGAGCGGGGCGGACCGAGCGGTAATCCTGCTTTTTGGAGATAAAATCATAGGCGGCGGTAAACGGGGCCGCTACTCTTTTCAGGAATACCGAACTTTCCCCGGAGACATCATTGATGAAATGCTGGGCCAGTTTGCGATGGGTCCTGATCACATCATAGCGCAAACCGTAAAAGGCCTGGGCGATCTTGAGTTTTGCCCTCTTCATCCTGATCGCCGAAGGCTCGGGTTTGCCGCCGAAGGCCCAGAGCGCCATGTTCCGGTATTTTCTGGAACGGAAAATCAAGAGCCGATTGATTTCATCCGGCCTGAGTTCCCAGGTCACATCGACATAGTTTTCAACATCCGCCGCGTCCTCCTCGGCCTTCTTCATGTTGACTTCATAGGCCCTGAAGGTACGCAGGCTCTTGGTCTTGAGGACAACCTCGTCGGTAGCCCGGATCATCTCCCCCTTGACCTTTTTGAAAAAAGCGAAGTCGTCCCGGCGGGCGCCAAGCAAAGGTTCTTCGATGATCCGGTCAATGGTGCCGGCTTTAAGATTATCCAGGGAGGTGATCTTCAGGCGCTCGGCACAGCTCTCGACCAGCTCTTTGGAGATCTTCTCACCCTCCCGGATCTTGCCCTCGATGGCGGCGGCGCCTTCCGGCGAAATCACCGAGTAGTAACCATGGGAGAACATCAGGCGGAGATCGGCCATGCCGATCGCCTCGGCTCCGCCGGAACCGCCTTCCGAAATCACCGATACCATCGGCACCCGCAGCTTCGACATCACATAAAGGTTTCGGGCAATCTGTTGGCCGGCGCCCGGGTAATCCTCAATGGGAAAGGAGCCGGGCGTGAAAATATAATAATGGATCGGAATCCCTTCGGTCTGGGCGACCAGCATATAGCGCAGGGCCTTTTCATTGCCCCACGGCTTACTGCAGCCGCCGTTGCGGTACTCCTCGCCCTGCCCCTTTTCATGCCCGATAACCATGACCTGCTGGGTATAGGCCTTGTTGTTGACCTGGCGGAGGATATTGGCCTTGGCGACCACCATGGACGGATCGATGTTGGCGTCTTCCTCGCCGCCCAGTTCGGTATACTCCTCATATACGTTCTCGAGAATATCCTTCAGGGAGAATCGCAAGGGACTCCTGACAATCCTGACTTTTTCCATCGGCGAGAGATTCTCATCGCATCTCTCCTCAAGAAACTGGACCGCGTCTTCGAGTCCTCTGATCTCATCGGCCAGATCGCTCTCCGCATAGTCATAAAAATTCTCGCGAATCCTGGCGGTCTTTTCCTGCAGACCGGCGAGATTACCCCATTCGGTGCCTTCTTTCACTTGGGATATATAGCTGATCCGGTCTTCGACCTTCAAAAGTCTTTTATTGATATCTTCCATATATTAAATCCTCGTCCCGTCTAAAAAGTCAGGAGACGATCAAAATTATCGTTCAGGTATTCGAGATTTGTCAAGATGGGGTCACCCACGGCATTCTCGCCCTCAATCACCACATCCTTCAGAAATTTCTGACCACGTTCCTTGGCCTCGGCCATGGTCTCACCCCAGACCAGAGCCAGGGCCAGATTGGGATCGTATTCGCTGGGAATCACATAAGGCCGGTCGGAAGGAACATGGGTATAGACCGTGGACCAGTCGTACCGGGGAAAATCAAACTTGTTGATCGTCCCGATCCATGGCGCGAAACCGCGCCGGGTGTCTTCGGCGACGATGCGCATCTCGATGCTGGCGCCGCGAAACTCCACATCTTCCTGGCTGAAGCCGATCCGTTCGCCCAGGCCCAGCCTGATCTGCTCCCTGATCAGGTTCGGCTGTTTGCCGTTAACATAACTGATCCGCCCGGAAACGTCGTTTTCGACCTGGATGCGGGTATTGACCTCCAGGAGATAAGGCCGGCCATCCCGGGCCACGATCCATTCCCAGGTCCCTACATTATCGTATCTGACGTGGGAAGCAAGCTTCAGGGAATATTGGACGATCTGGTCGAGTACTTCCCGGGCATCGAAATCGTAGGGGAAACAGCTGTCGTCAAAGCCGGGGGCGGCCTCCAGGCGCTTCTGACGCCCGCTGCTCTGGATCGTACAGTTCCGGGTGCCGAAATGGACCCGTTCGCCGTGCCGACTGCAGGTCAGCTGCACTTCGATATGGTTGTAGTCCCGCAGGCATTGCTCGATCAGAACCCCGCCGTCGCCGAACTGGCGTTTGGCGTAATTCTGGACCTGCCGGTAAACCCGGCGGAACTGTTCGACCTGATGAACCTCCTCGATGCCCATGCCGCCGCCGCCGGCGGCGGCCTTGACCAGGATGGAAGGGTTGCGGATATCCATGTCCAGCTGATCGGTCATCAGCTGCCGGGCCACGTCCTCGGCTTCCATCTCGTTATAGATCGGTCCGTCGGTGCCGGGAATGGTGGGAATGCCCAGTCGATTGGCGACCCGTTTGGTGTTGATCTTATCGCCCAGGTCCCGGATAACCTCCCAGTTCGGGCCGATAAAGGTCAGGGGCCGGTCACGGATCGTCACCCTTCTGGCAAAGCGGAAATCCTCGGAAAAAAAGCCGTAGCCGGGGTGGATCGCCGTGCAGGCGGTATGGTCGGCCACGGCGAGGATATCGTTGGGATCGGTGTAGCTGGAGATCCGCCAGGCGTTATTGCGATTGCTCTCGCTGTCGATATTGAGGCGGACATGTTTGGAATCTTCGTCGGCCTGGGTGTAGACCACGACATAGTCAAGGCCCAGGCCCTGACAGGCTTCCATTATTCTTATGGCGATTTCGCCACGGTTTGCGATCAGTACCTTTTCTTTCAAAACGTCACCGTCAGTTGCCCGGAAATGGGCATGGTTGTCTTGTGATTACTTGTTTTCAAAGTTAAATCCTACCAGAAGAAACCCTGATTCGCTCGGCAAAACTATTTACAAAAGCCTATCTTAACCGGTATCTCTCCGCAAATGGAGATTTTCGCTCAAGATCCGGGGGACGAGAAAAAAATAAGCACAGGCATATGGTTGATATTTTAAGCGTTATTTTTCCCCGTATGCCGCGGTCGGCAAAAAGGCCTATTGTGAACGGACACCGGCTTGCCGCCGCCCGGCTTTCCACTCCCGCAAGCGAACATAATCAACGGCTTAATTATCGAAATGAGGCGCATTTATAACGATTTTGAGGAAATCAGTCAATTTTTTTCTTGCCTGACCTTTTACGTGACGCCATATCATGGCCCTGAAGCCGTGAAGGAGAACTCGCCCTAGCCACGGTTCAGGGCATCCGCTCACGGATTCAGCGATGACTTCCGGCGAACACATCACTATTTAATTGTCCTCGAGGCCTCGGTATGTCATAATGGCAAGGATTTTAATTTAAACCTGATGGCGTCGCAAAAAGTCGCCAGCTCCCGCGTTGCTGCAAATTGTCTCGTCATTGCAGCGTACTGAAGTACGCTT
>JBHEOZ010000102.1:0-6947 GCA_046260555.1 Desulfurivibrionaceae bacterium | reverse complement strand
ATTGCAGCGTACTGAAGTACGCTTCATTCCTCGAAATTAGCGCGCCTTGGATCTGACGATTTTTGCTTAGCCATCCCATTTTGGACCTTTTGCGAATTCATCGATATTGGAACGCCGCCATTTCCGGAATGGAGAAATGGCGGCGCGGTTTGTATTAAATGGTAAGGCTTTTGCCTGGTTTACTGCTCGTAAGGAGCGAATTTTCCGTCCTTGACGGTCCACATGGCGAAAGCGTCGATATCGAGGCCGTTGTGGTCTGCCGGAGAGAAGTTGAATACTCCGCCGGTGCCGGGAAAGTTCTTGAGATTTTCGATGGCGTCCCGAGCTTTGGCTGCATCGGGACCGGCCACGGAGATCGCCGCGCTCAGGATCTTGAAGGCGTCGTAGGCATGGCCGCCGAAGGTGGAAACCGGCTCATTGTATTTACCTTCGTAGGTCTCGGTGTATTCGAGCAGCAGCGCTTTCTGCGGGTGGCCATCCTTAAGCAGCTCCGGAGCGAGGAGACGACCGGCCGGAAAGATGATCCCTTCGGCGGCGGCACCGCCCGCCTTAACGTATTTGATGTTGCCGAAGCCGTGACTCTGGAAGAGGGGAACCTCCCAGCCGGCCTGCCGCATGTTCTTGGCCAGAATGCCCTGGGCGGGGACGATCGACCAGTTGACCACGGCCTCGATCTCCTTGTTGGCCATCAGCTTGGCGACCACGGCGCTCAGATCGGTGGCCTTGCTGTCGTAGACCTCCGCCTCGACTATTTCAATACCGTATTCGGGGGCGATCTCGGTGAGCTGGCCCTTACCCGCTTTGCCGAAACCGGTGTTGCCGGCCAGGACGGCGATCTTGTTGATTCCCTTGTCCTTCATGGCGCCGTAGATCTTCCTGACCGCGTCGCTGTCCTTCTGGGGGGTCTTGAAGACGTATTTGGCGACCGGATTGACGATAACCTGGGCGGCCGCGCAGGAGAGGAGGATGGTCTTGCCCTCCTCGGCGATATTCTTGATTTTCATGGTCTCGCCGCTGGTCGACGGACCGATGATCGCGAAAACCTTCTCCTCCTCGATCAGCTGTTTGGCGAAGGAAATGGCCTTTTCGGGGCTGGCGCCGGAGTCCTTGATAATCAGCTCGACCTTGTTGCCGTCGATGCCGCCCTTGGCATTGACCTCCTCGACCAGCATTTCCAGGGTCCGGGCTTCGGGGCCGCCCAGGAAGGAAGCGGGGCCGGTGACGGCCAGGATGGCGCCGACCTTGATGGTCCCGGCCTGGGCGGCTGCCGGCGGCAGAAAGGAAACAGCGGCCAGCAGAATCGCCACGATTGTCAGTGATGTACTTAGTAATTTTTTCACTTTTCCTCCTTTTCCTTCAATCTTGATATTTATACTTGCTCCAGAGTATTCGGCCGACAGACGCTTTCAGCGCCGACGGAGTTTCATAATTACATGGAGTGAACTTCTTCGCCACTTAAAATCTTGATTCCCGCCTCTTTGAAGGCGGTTAGTGCCCGGGCGGGCTCGTCGAACTTGAAGAGCAGGATACCCGATTCGCCGCTTTTCTTGGTGAAGGCGTACATGTACTCGACGTTCAGGCCGGCCTTGCTGACCACCTGGAGGATCTTGTCCATCCCGCCGGGCCGGTCCTCGGCCCCGACCGCGATAACCTCGGTGACCCCCACCGTGAAGCCGTGTTCCTTGAGGACCTTTCTGGCCTTGTCGGTGTCGTCGGCAACCAGGCGCAGGATGCCGAAATCGGTGGTGTCGGCCAGGGAGAGGGCCCGGATGTTGATATTGCTTTCCGCCAGGCAGTGGCTGATCTCGGCCAGGCGGCCCGGCTTGTGTTCCAGAAATACTGCGACCTGTTGAACATTCATCTGATCACCTCTTATGTAATTTATGCCGGTTACCCTTGATAAGTTTAGCAGTAGCTCGGAGTTTTTGCGATGCCATCATATATTGCGTTTGTCGATAACCCGCTGCGCCTTGCCTTCGCTGCGCTGGATGGTCTTCGGCTCCACCAGTTTGATCTTGCAGGAGATGCCGAGGAGATCCTTGATGTTGCCCTGCAGTTTCCGGGTCAGACCTTCGAGCACCCTGACCTCGTCGGAGAAGAACTCCTCGCTGACCTCGACCTGGGCCTCGATGGTATCGAGGGAGCCTTCCCGGGAGACGATCAGCTGGTAGTGGGGCTCGACCCCTTCGGTGCCGACCAGGACTTCCTCGATCTGGGAGGGGAAGACGTTGACCCCGCGGATGATCAGCATGTCGTCGGTCCGGCCGGTCACCTTGGGCATCCGGTGAAAGGTCCGGCCGCAGGTGCAGACCTTGGTGATCAGCCGGCAGACATCCTTGGTCCGATAGCGGATCACCGGAAAGGCCTCCTTGGTCAGGGTGGTGAAGACCAGTTCGCCTTTTTCGCCCGGCGCCAGGGGCTCGAAGGTGTCGCGGTCGACGATCTCGGGCAGGAAGTGGTCCTCCATGATGTGGAGACCCCGCTGCTCCTCGATGCACTCGACGGCGACCCCGGGACCAAGGACCTCGCTCAGGCCGTAGATATCGACGGCCTTGATCTTGAGGCGGCTCTCCAGTTCGGCCCGCATCTGTTCGCTCCACGGTTCGGCCCCGAAGATGCCGACCCGCAGTTTCAGCTCGCTTGGATCGATCCCCATCTCGGCCATGGTATCGGCCAGATTAAGGGTATAGGAGGGGGTGGCCAAAAGGACGGTCGAACCGAAATCCCGCATGAGGGTGATCTGGCGCTTGGAGTTGCCGCCGGAGATCGGGATCACCGCGCAGCCCATCTCCTCCGCCCCATAATGGGCGCCGAGGCCGCCGGTAAACAGGCCGTAGCCGTAGGCGTTGTGGATGATGTCCCCCCGCCCCGCGCCGCCGGAGGACAGGGATCGCGCCATCAGGGTCGCCCAGGTGTCCACGTCCCGGGCGGTGTAGCCGACCACGGTGGGCTGGCCGGTGGTGCCGGACGAGGCGTGGATCCGGACGATCCGGTCGAGGGGCACGGTGAAGAGGCCGAAGGGGTAGTTTCTGCGTAGATCATCCTTGGTGGTGAAGGGCAGATGCCTGATGTCCGTCAAACTCCTGATATCGCCCGGCGCCACCCCGACCGCATCCATCTTCTCCCGGTAATAGGGGACGGTGGCGTAAACCCGCTCAACCTGGGCCTGAAGCCTTCCGAGCTGGACAACCTCCAGCTCTTCCCGGGGCATGGTCTCGTTTTTCTCGTTCCAGATCATTTTATGACTCCTTGCTTGATATCAGCCCCGGCCGGCCTTTCTGCCTTCCCGGAAGACGGTGAGGTTGACCTCCAGAAAGCGGGCCGGCACTCGCTCCTTGATCACTTCGATAAAGGTCTCTTGCGGAATCGGCAAGAGGCTCGACAGGGCTCCGACCAGGGCGACGTTGGCGGCCTTGACGTTGCCGGCCTGTTTGGCGATCCCGTAGCCGTCGACCGGGATCACCTCAAGACCGCGCTCGGTCAACTCCGCGAGGATATTTTCGGGATAGGCGGCCTTGCCGGTCGCCACCGCAGGCGGCAGGATCCTCTGGGTATTGACGATCACCTTGCTGCCCTTGTGCAGATAAGGCAGGTAGCGCAGGGCCTCCATGATTTCGAAGGCGAGAAGCAGGTCGGCGCTGCCCGGTTCGATCAGGGGGGAATAGACCTTCTTTCCGTAGCGGAGATGGGCCTCCACCGAGCCGCCCCGCTGGGCCATGCCGTGCACTTCGCTTTTTTTGGCGTCCATCCCGGCGGCCAGGAGGGCGTAGGCGGTCAACTCGCTGGCCAGGAGGATGCCCTGACCGCCGACGCCGCAGAAAAGGATATTACCGCTGCTCTCCATTATTTCCCCTCCCCTTTGCTGATCGCGTCGAACTTGCAGAGCGGCAGGCACTGGCCGCAGCCGACACAGGTCACTTCATCGATTCGCGCCACGCCCTTCTGGGATTTTTTCCTCCCCTGGGCCTCTGCCTCCTCCGGGCTCATCGGCTCCCACTGGATGGCCGGACAGCCCAACTTGAGGCAGGCGGTGCAGCCGGTGCACTCATCGGTGTCGGTGAAGAAGGGATATTTGACCCTTTTCTTCTCCTCGGGGATCAGGACGCAGGGGAATCGGGTGATCACCACCGAAACCTCGTCCCGGTCGATCTCTTCCTTCAAGATCTTGTAGGTTTCCTCGATCTCATGGGGATTGACGGTCCGGATATTTTTTACGCCCACGGCCCGGCAGAGTTCCTCGAAGTTGATCGAGTTGGCCGGCTCCCCCATCAGGGTCGAGCCGGAAGCGGGGTTCGGTTGATGGCCGGTCATCGCGGTGATCCGGTTGTCGAGGATGATCACCGTCGCGTTATCCTTGTTGTAGACCGTATTGATCAGGCTGTTGATCCCGGAATGGATGAAGGTCGAATCGCCGATCACCGAAACCACCTTGCCCTTGCCCGTCTCGCCCAAAGCCTTGCTCATCCCGTGGGCGATACCGATGCTCGCCCCCATGCAGACGCAGGAGTCCATGGCGGAGAGCGGCGGCAGAAAGCCCAGGGTATAGCAGCCGATATCGCCGGAGACAAAGACCTTGAGGCGGTTCAGGTTGTAGAACAGCCCCCGGTGCGGGCAGCCGGCGCACATATTGGGCGGCCGGGGGATCAGCTCGACCGGGGCGAATTCGGCCGGGCCAGCCTCGCCGCTTACCGCTTTACGGACCACGGCGGTACTAAGCTCGCCGATGGCCGGGATCAGCTCCTTGCCGCGGCAAGCGATGCCCAGCGCCTTGATCCGGGTTTCGAGAAAGGGATCGAGTTCCTCGACGATAATCAGCTCCTCGACGCCCTCGGCCAGCTCCCGGATCATCTTTTCCGGCAGGGGATTGACCAGGCCGAGCTTGAGGACCGAAGCATCCGGGAAGGCTTCCTTGACATACAGGTAGGCGACGCCGGCGGTGATGAAGCCGCGTTTTTTGTCGCCCCACTCGATTTTGTTTTCGGCAAAGGTCTCGGCGAACTCGCTGAGCTTATTTTGGCGTTCGGCCACGGCCAGCCGCCGCTGTCTGGCGTTGCCCGGCAGCATCACGAACTTGGCCGGGGCCTTTTCGATCCCGACTTTTACTTTGGATACCGCGGTTTCGCCGGGGACGACGATGCCCTTGACGTGGGCCACCCGGGTGCAGCTTTTCAGGAGGACCGGGGTATCGAATTCCTCGCTGAGGTCGTAGGCGATCTTCAGAAACTCCTTGGCCTCGCCCGGATCGGAGGGTTCGAGCATCGGCAGTTTGGCGGCCAGGGCGTAGTGGCGGCTGTCCTGCTCGTTCTGGGAGCTGTGCATGCTCGGGTCGTCGGCGACGACGATGACCAGCCCGCCCCGCACCCCGGTATAGGAAGCGGTAAAGAGCGGATCGGCCGCCACGTTCAGGCCGACATGCTTCATGGTGGCCAGTGCCCTGGCCCCGGCGAAGGATGCGCCGATTGCCACTTCCAGGCCGACTTTCTCGTTGGGGGCCCACTCGGTGTAGACCCCTTCATATCTGCTCAGGTTTTCCAGAATTTCGGTGGAGGGGGTGCCGGGATAGCCCGAGGCGACTGTGACCGCCGCCTCCTTCGCGCCCATGGCCAGGGCCTCGTTGCCGGAAAGCCAGAGATTTTCAAGTGATGTGGCTGGTTTCGTCACTTTTCACTCCTGTGTGATAAAAGGATGGTTTTCGGGCGGTGGCCGGGAAAAGGCAGCCGCTCCCAAATAGACAATTGAACGGCTTTATTACCACTTATTCTCGATTACTTCAACAAGTTGCTCCGCTCGCCCCGTGCCTGTAAGTTACCCGCTCATCCTGAGCCTGGGCGAAGGAAGGGGTTTTTGACTTTTTGCGAACTTATCAAAGTTGATAAATTCGCAAAAAGCTGTCATTTCGAACGTATGTGAGAAATCTTGTTCTGTAAACCCAATGGAACTATAAAGATTTCTCCCGTTGGTCGAAATGACATTATGGCAATCCAGAAATATGTAACTAGTTGAAAATACTGGATTGGTTCGTCGTTTTACTCCTCGCAAGGACGAGAGCAAATCGGTTTTTTTGCGAGGTCCCCATGACTTATGTCAATGTTCATTTTTTTCGTTCGTCTTATATTATTCGGGTATTGTGGACAAAACCTCCAGGGAGATCCGATGCTTTCTATAAAACATATCCCAGCCCTTTTCCAGCGGCGGAAAAATCTGCACCACCTGCGGCTCGCGGTCCAGGCCGCCTTCGCCCTGTTCTGCCTTTACTGCGGTTACCTGTTTTACCTTTTTTACCGCTGGGCGATGGGGGCGTCCGAGAGCTATGTGGCCAGGCCTCCTTCGGTCGAGGCCTTTCTGCCGATCGGTGCTCTGGTCAGCCTGAAGCGCCTGGTCCTGACCGGGGTCTACGATCCGATCCACCCGGCCGGACTGACCATTTTTATCGCCGCTCTGCTGATCGGCTTCTTATTCCGCAAGGGGCTTTGCGGCTGGATCTGCCCGGTCGGTTTTACCTCTAATCTGGTCGAAAAGCTGGGCCTGAAGATGAAGACCCTCCGCCGCGCCCCGAAATGGCTGGACTGGCCGCTCCTCTCCCTGAAATACCTGCTCCTCGCCTTCTTCGTCTACCTGATCGTCCTGAAAATGGATCTCGCCGCCATCGAGGCCTTCAACCGGACCCCCTACAACCTGGTGGTCGACGCCAAGATGCTGCTCTTCTTTATTGAGCCGGGCCGCCTGACCCTCTGGGTGATGGGCTTTCTGGTAATGATCTCCTTTATATCGAGAAATTTCTGGTGCCGCTATCTCTGCCCGTACGGAGCCCTGCTCGGCCTCCTCGCCCTGGCCGGCCCCACCCGGATCCGGCGGGATAAAAAGCTCTGCATCGATTGCCATAAGTGCGAGAAGGTCTGCCCCGGTGCGATCCGGGTGGCGGCAAAAGAGATCGTCAACACCCCCGA
>JBHEOZ010000101.1:0-7052 GCA_046260555.1 Desulfurivibrionaceae bacterium | reverse complement strand
ACATGCTCCCCGCCGACATCGTCGGCACGCGCATCTACCGGGGCTCGACCGAGGCGTTCGACGTCGAGCTCGGCCCGATCTTCGTGAACTTCGTGCTGGCCGACGAGATCAACCGGGCCCCGGCCAAGGTCCAGTCCGCCCTCCTTGAGGCGATGGCGGAAAGACAGGTCAGTATCGGCCGGCAGTCTTATCCTTTACCGGAGATGTTTCTGGTCATGGCGACCCAGAACCCTATCGAGCAGGAGGGAACTTATCCCTTGCCGGAGGCGCAGCTCGACCGTTTCCTGATGCACGTTTCGGTCGGCTATCCGAACCTTGAGGCGGAGCGGGAGATCCTGACCCTGGCCCGGCGTGAAGCCAAAAACGAGGCCGAACCGCCGCCGGCAGTCTTGAGTCTCGAAGCTGTCATGGCCTCGCGCCGGGAGGTTATGCAGATCCATATGTCGCCGGGCATCGACGAGTATATCGTCCAACTGGTGATGGCTTCCCGCGACCCCCGGAAATATTCCAAGGAAATGGCGAACTGGATCGAATACGGCGGCAGCCCCCGGGCCACCATCGCCATGGATCGTTGCGCCAGATCCCTGGCCTGGCTCAAGGGCCGCGACTTCGTCAGCCCCGACGATGTTCAGGAGGTAGTCCATGATGTCTTGCGGCATCGGCTGATTTTAAGTTTCGAGGCCGAAGCCAACGGCGTAACCAAAGACCAGGTCATCGATTCTCTGCTTCAATATGTACCAGTTGTCTGACCGGATGAAACCTTTAGTAAACGGCGCCCCCCATGGCGCTTATTCCGAACTAAACGAATTGATCAGGCTGAGATTCCCGGCCCGCGAACTGAAACTCGGCAAGCAGCGCAAGGCCTTCAGCCGGATGGTCGGCCCCCACCAGGCCCGGTTCAGGGGGCGGGGGATCGAATTCGAGGAGGTGCGGATCTACCAGCCCGGCGACGATATCCGCAATATCGACTGGCGGGTGACGGCCCGATCCGGCAAACCGCATACCAAACTGTTCCGTGAAGAGCGCGAACGGCCGGTGCTGCTTCTGGTCGATCAGGGCCTGTCGATGTTCTTCGGCAGCCGCAACTGTTTCAAGTCGGTCCTGGCGGCCCATATCGCCGCTCTTCTGGCCTGGGCCGCTTTTCAGAATAACGATCGGGTTGGCGGACTTGTCTTCAATGGGCATGAACATGCCGAAGTCAGACCGAAACGCAGTGCCAGAAATGTCCTGCATCTCTTAAGCCATATCGATGACTTCAATCACCGGCTCAAAAGACAGATTGCCCAGGCTGAACCGGCCATAAACGGAGCTCTGGAAGAATTGCGGCGGATAACCAGGCCCGGCGCCAATATTTTTATCATCAGCGATTTTAAAGGACTGAGCGAGAGCGGCATCAAACACCTGCACCTTTTAGGCAAGCACAACGACCTCACGGCGGTCCGGATTTACGATCCTCTTGAGCAGCATCTGCCGCCGGAGGGCCATTACACCATTACCGACGGGGAAAATCGCCTGTCGCTCTACAGCGGCGATCCTGAACTGCGCCACCGCTACAGGGAGAGGTTTAGGATCGAAAGCGATCATCTTATGGAGCTCCTCGGGCCGATGGGGATTGCCATTCTGCCGATTTCGACGGCCGATGCGCCCCTGCAATATTTTCGGCAACTACTGGGAGGAAGGAAATGAACGGCTCCGATCCTCTGGCCCGGTTGCGCGATATCCATCTGCCGGAACCGGTCGGCTGGTGGCCGCCGGCCCCGGGCTGGTGGCTGGTCGGCATTGCGGTTCTGGTCGTTGTCGTACTCACTGTCGTCTATCTGCGCCGCTGGGTCAAAAAAGGCCGCTATCGTCGCGAGGCAAAGCGTGAATTGCGTTTGCTAATCGATAATCGGAGCGGAATGAATGATCGGCGCCTGATCGAAGAGTTGAACATCCTCCTGCGCCGGGTCGCCATCGAAGCCTACGGCAGAGAACAGGTCGCCTCCCTTGCCGGGCGCAGGTGGCTTGAGTTTCTCGACAGCAAGGGCGATACCGACCGCTTCACTGCCGGTCCCGGCATGGTCCTGGGCGAAGGCCATTACCGCCCAGAGGTCAAAGCCGATTCGGACCGACTTATTCCCTTGCTGGAAAAATGGCTCGGGAGGCGTCACCCATGCTGAATTTTATCTGGCCATGGGCCTTCTGGCTGCTGCCTCTGCCTTTTTTTGCTTATCTGCTTCCGCCGAAAAGCGGCAGGCGCGAGGCGGCGCTGTTCGTGCCGTTTTATCGGGATGTGCTTTCCTTTGAAAAGGATATCGACCAATCAGGGGCGAAAAGGAAGGTTGCCAGAGGGCTTTTACTCCTCTTGATCTGGAGCCTGCTGGTTACGGCGGCCGCCAGGCCCCAGTGGCAGGGAGATCCGGTCCCGCTGCCGACCATGGGCCGGGACCTGATGCTGGCCGTCGATATCTCCGGCAGCATGGCCGAGGAGGACATGGTGCTGAACGGCAGGCAGGTGCCCCGCCTCGCCCTGGTCAAGAACGTGGTCAACGATTTCATCAAACGGCGGGTGGGTGACCGGGTCGGTCTGCTGTTGTTCGGCACCGAGGCCTATATCCAGGCGCCGCTGACCTTCGACCGAAAGACGGTCGGAACCCTGCTCGACGAGGCCCTGATCGGTTTTGCCGGCAAAAAGACCTCGATCGGCGATGCCATCGGTCTGGCGGTGAAACGACTCAAGGAGCGGCCCGTCGACAACCGGATCCTGATCCTCCTGACCGACGGCAGCAATACCGCCGGTTCCGTCGATCCGCTGACCGCCGCGGAACTGGCGGCCGCGACCGGGGTGCGCATCCATGCCATCGGGGTCGGAGCGGACGAGATGGTGGTGCGGGGCTTTTTCGGCAGTCAGCGGGTCAATCCTTCCGCCGATCTGGACGAAGATACTTTGCAGAAAATAGCCGACATGACCGGGGGCAGATATTTCCGGGCCCGCAATCCCGAGGATCTGGAAAAGATCTACCGGATGATCGACCGGCTGGAACCGATCGAACAGGAAAGCGAGATCTTCCGGCCGGTTAAATCCCTTTTTTATCTGCCCCTCGCCGCGGCCCTGATTTTGAGTTTCCTTTGGGGAACCGTGATGGTTTTGCAATTTATCCTGAAAAGAGAGGGGAGGGAGTAGATGGCTTTTGTTCCCGCTGACTTCCATTTCCTGCGCCCCCAATGGCTGCTCGCCTTGATTCCGGCCCTTATGCTCTATTGGTGGCTGCGCCGCCGGCAGGCGAACGGCAGCGGTTGGAGCAGGGCTATCGACCGCTCTTTATTGCCTTATCTGCTCGACGGCAAGACCGGCAAACAACATGGTTTAGCCCTGGCTTTCCTCCTGGTCGGCTGGCTGCTGGTGACCCTGGCCCTGGCCGGGCCGGCCTGGGAGAAGCTGCCCCAACCGGTCCGCAAGAAAACCGATGCCCTGGTTATCATCCAGGACCTCTCCCTTTCGATGTTCGCCACCGATCTCAGTCCGGACCGGCTGACCCGGGCCAGGCACAAATTGCTCGATCTTCTGGCCGAACGCCGGGAGGGCGCCACGGCCTTGATCGTCTATTCCGGCGATGCCCACGTCGTCGCCCCCCTGACCGACGATACCCGAACCATCTCCGGCATGGTTCCGGACCTGTCGCCGGCGATCATGCCGGTTTACGGCAGCAACCTCCCCGAGGCGGTATCCCTGGCCCTGCAACTTCTCAAGGATGGGGCCGCCGGCCGGGGCAGGCTGCTGCTGATCACCGATGAAGTCGAAAGCAGTGACTTGGGCAGGGTTAAAGATCTCCTGTCAGGCAGGGACGTGGTCTTGTCCGTTCTCGGAGTCGGTACCGGAGATGGGGGGCCGATCCCGAAAGGCGATGGCGGCTTTTTAACCGACGATCGTGGTGAAATCGTGGTTCCCGGACTGAACCGGGATATCCTGATGAATCTGGCCGCTATGAACAGCGGCCGATATAGCGATATCCGTCTGGATGACAGCGATATCGACTATCTGTTGGCAGCGCAGCCTTTGAAAATCCGGGACGACCAATACCGGCAGATCGACCGGGAGTTCGATCAGTGGCGGGAGCAGGGCTATTGGCTGGTCCTGGCGCTTCTGCCCTTGGCCCTGCTCGCCTTCCGGCGGGGCTGGCTGCTGGGTTTGATCATGCTCCTCCTGCTGCCGGCCGCCGAGGCCCGGGCCATAAGCTGGCATGACCTGTGGCTTCGCAAAGACCAGCAGGGCATGCGAGCCCTTGAAAAAAACGAGCCCCAGGAGGCGGCCAGGCTCTTTGAAGAGCCGCAATGGCAGGGTGTCGCCAGCTATCGGGCCGGTAATTACGAAGAGGCCGCCGAAAGTTTCGAGGAATCGGACAGCGCGAAGAATCATTACAATCGCGGCAATGCCCTGGCCAGACAGGGTCGCCTGCAGGAAGCCGTCGAGGCCTACGATAAGGCTTTGCAGCAGGACCCGGAACTTGAAGACGCCGGCTACAACAGGGAATTGCTCAAAAAAATGATGGAGCAGCAAAAACAGCAGGGTGAGCAGGGAAAGGATCGGGACTCTTCCAAAAAACAACCGGGAGATAAGAAAGATCAAGACCGGCAGGACGCCGGCAAGAAAGACCAACCGGATCAGGGCCGGGACGGGCAAGGGCAAAACCGGCAGCAATCCCATGACCAGACCGGCGAAAAACAGGAAGGCGAGGATTCCCTGAACAAAGAGCAGTCCGGGCAACAAGGGAGTCAGCAGGAACAACAGGAGGCTAACCGGCCGGAGGATAAACCACAGAAAGGTTCCTCCGCGGACAAGCAGGCGGACCGCAAGGATAATCCTGAAGAGCAGGCGAAAAAGGCGGAAGAGATGGCGGTTGGCAAGGCGGGTGAAGAGGAGAAGACCGGCACGCCGGAAAGCCTTACGGCCGAGGAGCGGCAGGCCCTTGAGCTGTGGCTGCGGCGAATCCCGGATAACCCCGGCGGACTCCTGAAACGCAAGTTCGAGTATCAGTCGCAGCAGAATCGGGACCGTAATCCCTCAAACAATCGGAAAATATGGTAGGCGGCGGATGAGAAGAATTTATCTGACTTTATTGATGTGTCTTACGGCCATGGTTTTCACGGATTGCGCTCTGGCCGCAATTTCGGCGACCATCGACCGGAACCAGATCGCTCTTGACGAGACCTTGAACCTGTCAATCGTTAAGGAGGACGGCGCCTCTTTCTCCTCTCCGGATCTGACCCCGCTGGAAAAGGATTTCCGGATTGTCGGCCACAACCAGAGCAGCAATGCCCGGTTCATCAACGGTTCGGTATCGTCTTCGATCACCCTTGATCTGAGTCTTGCACCCAAGCGGTCGGGACTCCTTGAAATACCGCCGCTATCGATCGGTAATGAAATGACCGAGGCTTTGCAGGTCAAGGTGGTTACCCAGGCCCAGCCTAAGACCAAGGCGGACAATACGCCGCTGTTTATCGAAACCGAACTCGACAATGATACGGTGCCGGTTCAGGCCCAGCTGATTTTAACCCTGCGGATCTACTGGGCGGTTGAAGCGAGCATAAACGAGCCCGCCGATCCGCAGGTTAATGACGCTCTACTGCAACGGCTCGATGACGCCACCTACAACAAGACGATCAATGGGCGGAATTACAAGGTGTTCGAGCGCAAGTACGCGATCTTTCCCCAAAAAAGCGGGGAGCTTCTAATCCCCCAACTTATCGTCCAGGCAACCGTCCCTGACCGGCGCCGGCGTGGCAGCCTGAACGACTTTTTCGGGGCCGGGGGCCGGGTCGTGAAGCTGCGTAGCGAGACGAAAAAGGTCACGGTCCTCGAAAAACCGCCGGAGTATCCGACCGGAGCGGTATGGCTGCCGACCGACAGACTGACGATTGCCGAGGAGTGGAGCGACGAGCCGGATCAATTGCAGGTCGGCGAATCGGCCACCGTAACCATCGCCCTGGCCGGCAGCGGTCTGCTGGCCGCCCAGTTGCCGCCGATCGAACTGCCCGAAACCGCCGGGCTCAAACTTTATCAGGGTAAGGCTGAAGTACAGGATCTCATCAAACTAGACGGAGTCACCGGGATCAGGAAAGAGAGCATCGCTGTTATCCCGGTTGAAGCCGGTCGCAAGGAACTGCCGGAGATCAGGATTCCCTGGTGGAATCTGCAGGAGGGCAGGGTGGATTACGCAGTTATCCCGGCCCGGCAATTGACGATCAAAGCCGCGGCAACCGGCGGCGGGCAAGCCGGCCAGGCCGCCCCGCCTTCGCTAAATCAGCCGAAACCGGGTGGGGCCTTGCCGGCTCAGGAAATCATGCAGGAATCGCGCATTAATCGACCGCTGCTCTTTCTTTCCGCCTTCCTTGCCCTGGCTTGGCTGATAACCATATCCTTTTTAATTAAGACCAGGCGAAGCCTGGCAAAACTTGCCGCCGGAGATGCAACGGAGAGCGGTGCGCAGGATAATACCAGGGAAAAAGAGGCTTTCCGGAAATTAGTTCTCGCCTGCCGGGCTAACGATCCGATCAGGGCGAGGAAGGCCCTGGTTGACTGGGCAAGAGCCACGCCGAACGGGCACGGGGTGCGGTCCGTTTCCGACCTGGGAAAGATCTATCCCGGTTCAGGACTGGCCGTTATCATTGAAGACTTGGACCGAATCCTCTATGGCCGGGCAGATCAACCGACCGAATGGCACGGTAAAGAACTGCTTGAAGAGCTGGAGGCAATCAGAAAAACCGGCGCGGCAAAGCCCCGGCGAAAACCATCATTGCCGCAACTTTATAAGTGAGATCGTCCGAGACCATTTTTTGCAGCTGTTGATTTTTTCGGACAAAGCCCCGGACAGGTCAAATGAGCAGGACGATTAATTCGCCCGACTGGTTTATTGCCCCAGCTATAATTTCCGGTAATCCCTGGAGCATGGCAAGTATTCCGAGTCACCGGGACGCCTCCCAATATCTTTTCATCTACTAAGCCGTCGTTCAAAAATAAATCATACTTTTTTTGTTCATGAACGGCATAAGGGGCCGTAAAGAAATGGATAAAA
>JBHEOZ010000100.1:2180-7071 GCA_046260555.1 Desulfurivibrionaceae bacterium | reverse complement strand
CAGCGAGAGGCCGGTCAGTCCGTAAATCAGGGCGGGGGAAATGGTCATCGGCACTCCTCCCCGTTCCGGCCGGATTCATCCCGCCCCTCTGCCGCCTCCGGCTCCGGCGGCCGTCCTCCGAAAAGGACGGCCAGGCAGAGGCCGATGGAAAAGGCGGCCGCCCCTTCCAGGGCAATGATGATCAGGGCGGCCTCCGGGGATCGATATTCGAGAAAATTGCCCCCCCATGCCATAGTGGCGATGCCCACCGACAGGAAGAAAAGGGGACCCAGGCAAATGCCCGGGCCCAGTCCCTTTTTCGGGAAAATATTCAGCAGCGGCGAGGAATCGAGGAGCAGCAGGACCCCGGCCCCGCCCAGAATGGCACCGGCCTGGAAGGCGCCGCCGGCCCGGTCGCTGCCGGCCCAGAGCAGATAGCTTCCCACCATGATCATCAGGGGAACGAGAAGCCGCTCCAGGGAGGCCAGGATAGCCCCCGCCGCCGGTTCGCGGCTCGCCGCCCCATCCGGCCGCCACAGCGACCAGACCACCATCACCCCCAGCAAGAGGACAAAGCATTCCAAAAGGGTGTCGTAGGCCCGGAAGTTGAGGAGCACCGCGGTTACCCGGCTGCCTACGCCGCCGGCCGCAAGCGATGCGTCGACCCGGGCCGCCAACCCCGCCGCCGAGGCGCCGGGGGAAAGATAGGCCCGGGCCAGGGCGGCAAGGAAGAGAACCAGCAGGGCCATGACCGGCAGCAGCCGCCAACCCCGATTATCTTGTGGCGTCCGACCCTTGCCGCCTTTCGTCATTGCGCCTCCTCGTCACGATCCAGCCTCCTTTCATCTTTATTGGTGCCGGTCACTTTCCGCAAGGCCGAGAGGAACAGGGCGCCGGTCAAGCCCGAGCCGATAGCCGCTTCCGCCAGGGCCAGATCCGGCGCCTGCAGACGGACCCAGCCCAGGGCCATCAGCATGCCGAAAGAGATAAAGAGGACCACGGCCCTGAACGGATCCCGGCTGGCCAGAACCTGCCAGGCAAGCCAGATCAGGGTGAGGCAGAGGAGAATGTCAAAGGCGTTGACCGCCGTCATTTCTTACTGGTCCACGGTTCGATGTTTTTTTCAAGCGCCGCGTTGGCGACAAGATGACAGGAGGTGGCGCTGGCCATCAGCACCAGAAACCAGATCAGGAAGAGCTTGACCACTTCAAGCCAGCTGGCGGCCTGGACGGCCAGGCCGAGGATGATAAAACCGAGACCGACATTGTCCGCCTTGGTCAGGGCGTGGAGGCGGGTATAGATGTCCGGCAGACGCAGGATACCGATGGTGCCGGTGAGAAAGAAGGGGATGCCGGTCAAGACCAGGCCGGCTCCGATGAGTTCAGGTATCGTCATGCTCTTCTCCCCAGTCGTCGGCTTTTCCGGTCCAGGCCCTGCGCACAAAGGCCACACTGGACAGGGCGGCCAGCAGGGCGAAAACCAGGGCCACGTCTTCAACGATCAAGGCCTCCAGCCCCCGGGCCAGGAGGAGGAGAATGGCCACCCCGCAGGTCCCGAAAAGCTGGGCGGCCATCATCCGGTCCGCCGCGGTCGGTCCCCGGAGAATTCTGATCAGACCCGCCGCCACGGAGAGCAGGAGAATCAGGGCGAGGCTGATATAGAAGGCGCTCATCGCCGCCCCTCCGCCGGCTCCGGCCGCGCCGCCCGGCGGTACAGTTTTTCTATGCGCCTCTCCAGATCCCTGACGTTAGAGAGAACCGGCAAGCCCTTGTCCAGGGTGTGGATCAGGAGAACCTCACGATCAAGCCGGGCCGAGATGGTCCCGGGCAGCAGGGAGACGCAGTCGGCCAGCAGAACGCGTCCGCCTTCATGGTCGATACGCAGGGGGAAGTCGATCAGGGCGGGGTCGATGGGCAGGGCGGGGTGGAGGACTCTTTTCATGACATCGACGCCGCTTAAAATCGAGAGCCCGATAAAATAGGGAATGAACAGGATTACGGTCAAGGGGCGCAGCCTTCTCGGATCATTGGTGGCCAGGTGCAGGTGGAGCCAGACGGCCGCGAGGGTGGCGGCCAGACCGAAGGGCCAGCCACTGATATCTGCGCCGCTGAGAAAAAGCCAGAGGGCGCCGAAAAGAACGAACCGCCAGGCAATCGCGGCGGGAGAACTTAATCTGTATGGCCTGGATTCGGAATGCATGACAATCATCGCCACCCATGGCTGACAGGGAATAACAGGCACAAGGCGGGAAGCAAGGGGCAGTTGCCGTATTGACCTTGTGACGTCACTACATTCGTTATGGTATCACATGGGATGACGGTGACGAAGAAGATTTGTTGCTGCCGCCCCCGTATTGTTCATTGCAGGCAAAAACAGCCTGCTCGGTCATTTTTCCGTTCTTGTCCTGGGGGCGGTCATGGCGGAGAGCAGTTTTTTTCAAGATGATGCAGTTGTCAGTAAGTTTCGTTTGGCTTTTGCCCTTGCAGGTATGATTTATACCCACAGGGCATAAGTTTCGTTTGAGTCCCGCCTTGCGGGACTCAACTCAGCTTTAAAAATCCGGGCTGAAAATAAACTTGTCGGGCAATAATTGCCCCGGTGCGGTTTGCTGGGATTTTAGGACTCTGAAGCCGGTGTCCGCGTATTGTCCGGTGGGTTTGTTTTTATAACGGGTCGCCGAGCGGATATGGCCTGAATAGCGGAACCACGAACCGCCTCTGAGCACTCGCATCTCCCCTTTGTCGGGACCGGAGGGGTTTTTTAAAGGACTGTCTTCGTAGTAATTTTCTCCGTACCAATCATTACACCATTCCCAGACGTTTCCGTGCATATCGTAGAGGCCATATGCATTAGGGGGAAAGTTACCCGCCTGAACGGGGCTTTTTCTGTATTTATCCCGCAAGTTCATGCCGAATGCGATACTGCCGTTAAAGTTGGCTTGTTCAGAGGTTATGGTATTGCCGGTGTGGTACATGACATCTTCCGTTTTGCCGCGGGCGGCAAACTCCCATTGCGCTTCAGTCGGCAGTCTGAATTCCGTGGTATCGTTTTCCTTATTGAGTTTCTCGATAAAATTGCTGGCGTCCTGCCAGGAAACCGAGTCAACCGGGAAGTTTTCATCGGTGTTGAAATGGGAAGGGTTGAATCCCATCACCTTTACCCACTCTTTCTGGGATACTTCGGTAGCGCCCATCCAGAAGCTGTCCAAGCAGACCTTGTGGAGGGGAATTTCATCACCGTAGTATTTGTCGTATTCATACTTGCCCACTTCCCTGATGAGCAGCCGGGTTTCCAGGGGGAGTTGGCCCATCTGAAAACAGCCGCCTTCAATCCGGACGAACTTCATCCCGGTTAACGGTTCCGTCCAGGTTTCCCCGTTTTCCCTTTCGCCTTTATCGGTTTCCCCGGAAAGTTCATCGGCTGAAATCGGCTCGTCAGCGAGTCCCATCGTGATTATGATCAGAAAAGTTAAAAAATATGTTTGCTTCATAATCTCTGTACCTGTTTAATGGAGGTTAAGGCATCTTTCTTTAATAACACATTGTTAGTTTGCTCGCAATCACGCCGGATTCAGTGTTTCGGCGGAGCAAAAGAAATTATTAATCATCAAAAGCCTTGACAGCTAAAATTTTAATTAATATCGTATTTGAGTAATTAGTATTTATCCCAGACCAACAATCCCAAATAAAATATCGTTTTAAAAACATGGGACAATTGTTATTCAGATAGCGCCCCTGCTGATTCAAAATCCCATCCAAACCAAGGTTCCCTCTTTTTCCATAGCTGTCAGCCGGTCTTTATGTAAAACTTTTGTTGTAAAACCGACAAAATTCAGAAGTGAACACCATTGCCCGACCTGACATTTCTAAAGAGCTTAAAATCAATGCAGCATAATACCCAACAGCAGGAGATATCTTTATAATGAATCTGTCCGAATTGAAGTTGCTTAAAATCAACGAACTTACCGAAATGGCCAAAAAGTACCAGATTGAAGGGTACAGCGCCATGCGTAAGCAGGAGCTGATCTTTGCCATTGTCAAAGCCCAGGCGGCCGTGGAAGAAAAAAACGGCATGAACCGGGGTAACGGGGTTCTTGAAGTTCTGCCGGACGGTTTCGGCTTTCTCCGCTCGCCGACCTATAATTATCTTCCCGGTCCTGACGATATCTATGTTTCCCCTTCCCAGATCAGACGTCTCAATTTGATGACCGGCGATACCGTCGAAGGACAAATCCGCGCCCCAAAAGATGGTGAAAGATACTTTGCTCTGCTCAAAGTGGAGCAGATCAACTTTGAATCGCCCGAGAAGGCAAAGGATAAGACGCTTTTTACAAACCTCACTCCCCTGCATCCCGACGAGCCGATAAGGCTTGAAAGAAAAGCCGATAAAAATCTGTCCATGCGGATTATGGATGTGGTCTCGCCGATCGGCAAAGGTCAGCGCGGTTTGATTGTTGCACCTCCTCGAACCGGTAAGACGGTGCTTATTAAAGATATTGCCAACAGCATAGTCGCGAATCACAAAGAGGTTATCCTGATCGTTCTCTTGATCGATGAACGGCCGGAAGAGGTTACCGACATGGCCAGGGGGGTTGACGCCGAAGTGGTCAGTTCAACCTTCGACGAGCCTCCCCAGCGTCATATTCAGGTGGCGGAAATGGTTATGAATAAGGCGAGACGGCTTGTCGAACACAAGAAGGACGTGGTCATTCTCCTGGACAGCATTACCCGTCTTGCCAGGGCCTATAACACGGTGGTCCCGCCCAGCGGCAAGATTCTCTCCGGCGGGGTTGATTCAAACGCGTTACATCGACCCAAACGGTTCTTTGGAGCCGCACGTAATATCGAGGAAGGCGGCAGCTTGACCATTATCGCTTCGGCCCTGGTTGAAACCGGCAGTCGGATGGACGAGG
>JBHEOZ010000100.1:1529-2170 GCA_046260555.1 Desulfurivibrionaceae bacterium | reverse complement strand
TTCAAGGGCACCGGTAATATGGAAATTGTCCTGGATCGCAAGCTGGCCGACAAGAGAGTTTTTCCGGCTATCGATCTGAATAAATCCGGTACCCGGAAAGAAGAGTTGCTGCTTTCCCCCGATGTTTTGAACCGCATGTGGATCCTGCGGAAATTGCTGTCCAGCATGAATCCTCTCGACTCGATGGATTTTTTAAAGGACAAGATGAAGCGCACCAAGAACAACCAGGAGTTTTTTGACTCGATGAACGGCTAGCTTGTCGGCTGAGATTGATGGCGTCGTAAAAAAAATCGATCATTTGACCGGCCCCGTGCCTCTCGCGGCTTTTTGCGAGACCGATAAACTTCCCTTGCTAAACTGAGAAATCAAGGTATAATTCACTGTTTATCAGGGACGGAGATGATCTGTTTTTTTACTGATTCCGGCTCGGCAGATGACACCCCCGGGTCCTGCTTTTGTAACTTGAATAATTGGAGATCGTAGATAATGAAAGAAGGTATACATCCAGAATACCATAAGGTTAAAGCTCAATGCGGTTGCGGTAATGTGATTGAAATCGGTTCGGTTGAATCGGAAATCAGGACCGAGATCTGTTCCGCCTGCCATCCTTTTTTTACGGGTAAGCAGAAGCTTATCGATAC
>JBHEOZ010000100.1:0-1519 GCA_046260555.1 Desulfurivibrionaceae bacterium | reverse complement strand
CTTTCACGGGGCTTCGAACCTGCCTGGTTATCGGCCTGTTCGCTTACCGAATTTTTCTTCGCCGGATAACCTGTTGGAAGAGGGGCAGTTGCGAGCATGACAAGGTTCGCCTGTCCCTTATTTTTTGCCGGTTGGAATGTGACTTATATGCTAAGCGACCCAGGTCCCCGCGATAGATCCCAACTTATACCCACAGGGCATAAGTTTCGTAGGAGTCCCGCCTTGCGGGACTCAACTTAAGCTTTAAGCGCGCAACCATTTTTTCCCGATAAAGCCAACTTAATTATCAGACTATCATGTTTTCACGTTTCGAAAATCTTGAGGAAAAGCTTCTCGAATTGGAGCAAAAACTTGCCGATCCCTCCCGGATCACCAATCAGGGGGATTTCAGGTTGCTGGCCAAGGAGCATTCCCATGTTTCCAAATTGCATGAACTGTATGGTTTGTATAAGCGGTTGGAGCAGGAACTCCAGGACAACAAAGCTCTTCTCAAGATGGAAGACGACGAAGAGATGCAGGGGATGATCCGGGCCGAGATCGACGAGCTCAATGACCGGCTGACCGCCCTTGAGCACGATCTGCAGATTATGTTGTTGCCTAAAGACCCCAAAGACGACAAGAATATACTCCTTGAGATCAGGGCGGGCACCGGCGGCGATGAGGCCGCTCTTTTTGTCAGCGATCTTTACAAGATGTACTGCCGCTATGCCGAAGCGAAGAACTGGAAGGTCGAGGTCATGAGCAGTAATCCCATCGGTATCGGCGGCTTCAAGGAAATCATCGCCTTGATCAAGGGCGATCAGGTTTACAGCCAGCTTAAATATGAATCGGGTGCGCACCGGGTTCAGAGGGTGCCCGCCACCGAGACCCAGGGAAGGATCCATACCTCGGCGGTTACGGTTGCGGTGATTCCGGAGGCCGAGGATGTCGAGTTGAATATCGCCCCCAATGAACTGCGTTACGACGTTTTCCGCTCTTCCGGACCGGGCGGGCAGAGCGTTAATACCACCGATTCCGGGGTAAGGGTCACCCACTTGCCGACCGGCATTGTCGCGACCTGTCAGGATGAAAAATCCCAGCATAAGAACAAGGCGGCCGCCGTTAAAGTGCTGAAAGCCCGCCTCCTCGATGCCATGGAGCGCGAGCAGCACGACAGGATATCCGCCGATCGGAAAAGTCAGATCGGCTCGGGCGATCGCAGCGAGCGGATTCGCACCTATAATTTCCCCCAGGGCAGGATGACCGATCATCGGATCAACCTGACCCTCTATAAGCTTGACGATATAATGCTCGGTAAACTTGATGATGTTATCATGCCGTTGATTGCCCATTACCAGGCAGAAGCCCTTAAAACCCTTCAGTAACATCTCAACTTTCTGAGTTTGGTTAATCTCCCGATAATAAGGGGGTTTTGGCGATTTTTTCGTTCGGCCAAGGGGACGGTCATGATTTCATGCATTTAATGGCTTCCTGTATGGAATACCTGCTCACATCAAAACGAAAAACATGAAATCATGAC
>JBHEOZ010000010.1:14015-18213 GCA_046260555.1 Desulfurivibrionaceae bacterium | reverse complement strand
TCCAAATCTGCACCACTGCTGAACGGTTACAGTCCGGCGGTTTTGGATACTTTGGCGACCGCCCCGGTGAACGGGTAAGATTTTTCAAAAATCAGTAAACGAGGTGTCATGTGAAGAGAGTATTGATTGCAATCATGCTGGGACTGTTGTTTTGCGCCGTCGAGGCCACCGCCGAAATGGTTACCAACGAGAGGGTCACCGACGAGATGGTTACCACCGATTCCGGTCTCCGTTACGAGGATCGTGAAATCGGCATGGGTTCCGAAACGGTCCGCGGCGACCGGGTCGAGGTCCATTACACCGGCTGGCTGGACAATAACGGCGAAAAGGGGCAAAAGTTTGACAGCTCGGTTGATCGCGGCCGCACCTTCTCCTTTATTCTCGGGACCGGCCGGGTTATCAAGGGCTGGGACGAGGGCGTCGCCGGCATGAAGATCGGCGGCAGACGGACCTTGTACATTCCGGCCGAACTCGGTTACGGTTCGCGCGGCGCCGGGCGTTCGATCCCGCCCAATGCCGATCTGATTTTCGATGTCGAGTTGATTAGCATTAAATAACTCAACTTTCTGAGTTGTGATATTAGCTTGAAATGTCGGGTGGGGGCTTAGGAGTGAGGGGTGGGGAGAAAAGGTTTTTAGCCTGATCTTTTTTTTTTAAACTCAGTTGTTGATCCGCTAATCATCAAAAATCAACTCGGGATAGATTACCCCCATTTCCTTAAGACGCAGGAAGATCTCCCGGCCGACCCAGGCGTCGGTGGCGGCGTAGCCGATCTGCTTTTGGGTGAGGGTTTCGCTGCCCCAGTTGGAGCGCTGCGCCCCCTTGGAAATCCGGAAGCCCAGCAGGACGGCGGCAAGTCCCCGCAGGCCGTGGTTCTTGATCCCGGCGCATTTTGCTATCCGGGACAGGCCGACAAAACCGCCTTCGCTGAACGGCCCCAGCCTTTGCAGTTGCAGAAGGTCATGGTCTATGGCCACGCCGGTCTTGATGATCTTTTTGTCCGAGAATATCTTCCGCAGTTCTTTGGAGAAATTCAGATGCCGCAGTTGAAAGATATAAACGGTCTCGGCCGCGGCCAGCTGGATGAGGGAGGGCAGGTTGTTCTGGCCTTTCTTGAAGTTCGGCCGGGTTTCGGTGTCGAAGCCGAGAAGACTCTCCCGGCTCAGTTCGGCAATCGCCCCGGCCAGGGCCGCATCGGTTCTGATTACCTGGATTTTGCCCATGTACCCGTTGATCGGCAGGGAGTTGATCTCTTCCTTGGTCATACGGCGGTCAAAGCCGAGTCGCTCTATCGGGCTGATATCTTTGTATCCCATTTGGTCTGTTACCTGAATCCGTGACGGTTTCGTGGGGATTTGGTTTTATCGGCGGTTTGAAGTTGGATGAAATAATTGTTTTTCGCGAGTCGTCATGATTCCCCCGCCGCCATGGGGGGCCGATAACTGGGTATGTTAAGTTTTGTCGGTATTAAAGTCAAATGGATTAACGACTTCCGGACCCTTTTGGACTCTTTGAGAACTCATCAATTATGCCGTTTACCGATAATTTGCCGGCTGAAGCGAAGAACGCCATAGAAGCCTTTTATCCCGGCCGGCCCGTCCTGAAACTGGCTGAATTGGGGGAGGGTAATATCAACGATACCTTCCTGGTGATTCTGGGCGGCGAGCGGACCGGCCGCTATGTCCTGCAACGCCTGAACGCCCGGGTATTTCCCCGGCCGGAACTGATCATGGCCAATCTCCGGGTTTTGGCCGATCACCTCGACCGCCGCCTGCGCGAAGATGCGGGCAACCATTTCGTGAACTGGCAAACGGTCCGCCCCGTTCCCGCCGTCGCCGGCCTGGATTATCATATCGATCAGGCTGGAAATTTCTGGCGGCTGCTCAACTATATCCGGGGCGGCACAATTTTTAAGCGGCTGCCCAGCGCCGGACATGGGCGTGAAGCGGGACGCGCCCTGGGGATTTTTCATCGACTGGTCTCCGACCTGGACCCCGGCCGGTTGGCCGATACCCTGCCCGGTTTCCATGTCACCCCGAGGTATCTGGCCGATTACGACGGCTTGATCCGACGGTGCGATGGCGCGGACGAAGAGTACTGCGCCGGGATAATCGAGCGCAGCCGCTCTTTCGCCCCGGTTCTTGAGAATGCGGCCCGGGACGGCCTGCTGCCGGTACGGGTTATCCACGGTGATCCCCGCCTGGCCAATATTCTCTTTGACGGGAAGAGCGGCAAGGCGCTCGCCATTATCGACCTGGATACGGTCAAGCCCGGGCTGCTGCACTACGATCTGGGCGATTGCCTGCGCTCGTCCTGCGACCCGGCCGGTGACGACAGCGAGGATCCCGGTAAAATCCGTTTCGATACCGGTGTCTGTGCCGAACTTTTGCGGGGATATATTACCGAGATGGGGCCGCTTTTGACCGAAGCCGATTGCGAATTCATTTATCCAGCGGTCCGGTTGCTCACCTTTGAACTGGGTTTGCGCTTCTTTACCGACCATCTGGCCGGCGGCGCCTATTTCAAGGTGCGTCGGCCCGGCCATAATCTAGAGCGGGCCGTGGGCCAGTTCAAACTGCTGGAAAGTATCGAGGCATCGGCGGAAGAGATCCGCGGCATTGCCAGGGAGTTGTGCCGAAGCGGTTTGGTGGGGTCATGATTTCGCTTCGATATGATAGGTCGCCGGGCGGATCCTGGTCTCCCGGCATTTCGGGCATTTGCCGGGCCGGCTGAATCTTTTACGCTCCTTGAAAAGATAGCCGCAGGCCAGGCACTTGCAGGGATTGATTTTCAGCCGGCCGCCCTCGGCCGCGATGCTTCTGGCGATATGGTCGAGGTGGCCGTAGACCTCCTTTTCCCTTATCGAGAGAAGCTGGGAGATATCTTTGGCGTCAAGGGTTTCTTCCTTGAGAAGTTCGAGTAGATCCTGTCTAATGGTGCCCAATGTTATTGCCTGGTCGCATGTTTTCCCCTCTATGATTTTATTTCGGTTATTTTCCTGATTCAGTAATAATTTATCATGAAAGCTCAGGCAGGTAAGGGGTAAATAATATTATAATTCAACCAGGAAAAACTGCCCGATGAACCGTTCCCTGGCCCTGATTCTACTGATTCTGCTGACTGTCTTTTTGGTCCACAGCCTTTATTCCTTCTATCATGGCCGGTTCGGTGAAGGGATGATCATGTACCCCCTGCTGGTGATCTGTTACGTGGCCTACCTCGGCCATGGCAAGTGGAAGGGAAAGGGCGACGATGATCGACAACAGTAGCGGCAGGTGCTTACCGGTTGCCGCAATCGCCGGCCGGATAAGAGCTGGGGCCGAAACCGGGCGTCCCGTCCATGATCGGCTAACCATAGAGATATGCACATGATAAAAAGAGCGGAATTTTACGGGCAGGAATTCGCCTACCAGAAAAACCGGCGGTTTTTTGCCACCATCGCCGAGGGTCTTGAGAAGGAGGGGGCTGAGGAACTGGCCGCCCTGGGCGCTCTTGAGGTGGAGCCGGTTTTCCGGGGCATTCATTTCAGTGCCGAACCTGCCACGCTCTATGGGATAGTCTATCAGTCCAGGCTTTGCAGCAGGATCCTGGCGCCGCTCATTTCCTTCGACTGCCACAGCCCCAAATACCTGCACAAGACGGCCATGAAGCTGCCCTGGGAGCTGCTGCTCAGCAAGACCGGCAGTTTCGCGATCGGGGCCACCGTGGCCAACAGCCGGATCAAGCATTCGCAGTATGCCGCCCTCTGCCTGAAGGATGCGGTGGTCGACTATTTCCGGGATAAGTTCGGGCGCCGCCCCGATGTCGACCGGCATGATCCCGATCTGTTGCTTAATCTTCATATCGACCAGGATCGGGCGGTGATCAGCCTCGATCTCTCCGGCGGCGCTCTCCATCGCCGGGGCTACCGGCAGAAGGTGGTGGCGGCGCCCATGCAGGAGACCCTGGCGGCGGCGATTATCCGGCTTTCCGGCTGGGACGGCGAGCGGCCGCTGGTCGATCCGATGTGCGGGTCGGGAACCCTGCTCTGCGAAGCCCTGATGAGTTCCTGCCGGGTGCCGGCCGGTTACCTGCGCCGCAAATTCGGTTTTGAGAACCTGCCTGATTTCGACCGGCAAAAATGGCTGGAGCTTCGCCGGGAGATCGATCATGGCATCGCCGCGTTGCCGGCGGGCCTGATTCGCGGCACGGATATCTC
>JBHEOZ010000010.1:12367-14005 GCA_046260555.1 Desulfurivibrionaceae bacterium | reverse complement strand
ATTTGTTGATGGCGGCCCCCTTGAAAATTCGGTTATCGTCTGCAATCCCCCTTACGGGGTCAGAATCGGCAGCCGGGAGGGGGCCGCCGACCTGTTGAAGGAATTCGGCAGCTTTCTCAAGCACAACTGCCGGGGTTCCGTGGCCTATCTCTATTATGGCCGGCGGGAGATGTTGAAGATGATCGGCCTGAAGACCTCCTGGCGGAAGCCCCTTCGCAACGGCGGGCTCGACGGGGTCCTGGCTAAATATGAGATGTATTGAGGGGTGGTTTATGCCCGGTTTCGGGTAATCGATCACGGGATAAGCCGCCCGGGATTGGCCAATCTCCCATCTGGTAAGCGATTGCAGGGTGCCGGAGATGCAAGGCATCGGCCTGCGATGTGTACTTGATGTACATGAGCAGGCCGATAACACAGCAGATTCGGTACCCTGTAATCGCTTACGGTTTCGGCGTTGATTTACCTGAAATAATAAGGAGCAGGGGATGAAGAGAATCGAGAAATGGCTGGTCGAGGCGGATCATCAAACCGTCCGGTTGGCGGAAACGGCGGTGGCCGCTGCACTTGAAGCGGGCGCCATTATCAGCGAGATGTATGACAACCCGCACCGGATCAGGATGAAAGGCGCTATCGATCTGGTCACCGAAGCCGATCTTGCCGCCGAGAAGGCGATCCTGGCCATACTTTCCCGGGAGTTCCCCGAAACCGCGGTGCTGGCGGAGGAATCCAGCTCGGACTATGCCCGGATTCCCTCGGGTCCGGTCTGGATTATCGATCCCCTGGACGGAACCACCAATTTCGCCCACGGCTTTCCCTATTTTTGCGTATCGATCGCCTACAGTGTCGATCGGCAAACCGAATTCGGGGTGATCTACTGTCCGGTCCTCGATGAATTGTTCTGGGCCGGACGGGCCAGGGGGGCCTGGCTGAACGGAAAGCGGATCAGCGTTACGAAAACTTCGGTTTTACTGGAAAGCTTGCTCGCCACCGGTTTCCCCTATGATATACCCGGCAATCTTGAGCGGATCATCGCGCAGCTGCACAAAGTGTTGCCGGTAGTAAGGGATCTGCGGCGGGGCGGGGCGGCGGCCCTCGATCTTGCCTTTGTCGCCTGCGGTCGGCTGGACGGTTTCTGGGAGGTTGATCTTAAACCCTGGGACACCGCCGCCGGGCAACTCCTGGTCGAAGAGGCCGGAGGAGTGGTCACTGACCCCTTATCTTCCTGAGATTCTGGCGTCAAATCGCCGCCTCCATCCCCTGATTTCCCGGCTTCTGTAGCCTCAAAAAAGCTGTCATTTTAAACGCATGTGAGAAATCTTGTTCTTTACACCCACAGGGCATAAGTTTCGTTTGCACCCTTGTATGGCATAAAAGCAGGCAAGCTGCTTTTCTATGCCCTTTAGGGTGCAACTCAGCTTTAACTCATTGGAACTATTAAGGTTTCTCCCGTCGGGCGAAATGACATTAAGGCAATCCTGACTTTTTGCGACTTCATCAATAATGACTGGAAAAAGATTTTTATTCTTGACAGCTTGGGCCGCTGCTGGGAATATGCGCACTGCCACAGTGTGGTATTCCCTGGTTGTTCCGCCATGAGGTCTTATTTATATACTCAACTTTTTTTTGCGTTGACTTAAC
>JBHEOZ010000010.1:0-12328 GCA_046260555.1 Desulfurivibrionaceae bacterium | reverse complement strand
TGTGAGCGTACGCCATGAAAGGTCGGCGGCTGCTTCTTCCACCCGGATCATGGACAGATAAACCATCTATGCACAGGCGCAAACAATTAATTACCGGTTGATAAGGGCAAACCGCCCGATAGCCGTCACGGATTCAGGTTACATCCTGAACAGGAGATCTTGTTCCAGCCGAGGCTCGGGGCGCTTTCTCCTGTTTTGCCGATGTTGGGGGGGCCATGGAGAGTAAACTTATCATTGAAAACGCCTCGGAGGCGATTATCTCCGTTGGTCTGACCGGGGAAATTACCTCCTGGAATAAAGCGGCGGAGTCGATTTTCGGTTGGAAGAGCGGCGAGGTGGTCGGCAATCACCTGGACGAGGTTGTCGCTCTGAATAACGGCAATGGCGGCACTTTTTTCTCGCTTCTTGCGGATCAGGAAACCTTGAACGACACGGTGGTCACTTTTACCCGCCGTGACGGCAAGGTTGTGCCTTTTGAGTTTAATGTCTCGAAGATCAGCGCCGGCAAAAACAGCATCTATGCCGTTTTTGCCAGGGATGTATCGAACCGCCGGCAGCGGGAGGGCGAACTATTTGATGCCTATCAGAAACAAGGTATAATTAATTCCATTCTGAATGTCGCCTTCCGGAAGGTTTCATTTGACGAACAGATGGAACTCATCCTCGATCTTATCCTTTCCATTCCCACGATCAAGCTGCTTCCCAGCGGCGCCATCCTGCTGACCGGCGATGAACCAGGAGTCCTGGTCCTGAAAGCCCAGCGCGGTTTTACCGACCAGCAGATCGAGACGTGCAGTCAGGTCCCTTTCGGCAAGTGCCACTGCGGACGGGCGGCCCGGGATGGTGAAATTCAGTTTGTCGAGTGTATCGATGAGGCCCATGATTTTATTTTCGAACAAATGAAACCCCATGGCCATTATTGCGTCCCGATTACAATTAACGATAAGGTGCGGGGAGTTATCGCCTTGTACATCGAGGAAGGCCACCGGCCCACCACCCTGGAGATCGATACCTTGAAGGCGATCGCCAATGTGGTCGGCGGCATCGTCGAGCGCAAGGAAATGGAGGATCAATTGAGCGATCTGGTCGAGGGGCTGCGCTCGACCATCAATGACCTCGATTACGAGAAGAGTTTTAATGAATCGGTTATTTCAAATCTGGCCAGCGGTCTGCTTATTCTCGATAATTCAGGACGGATCGAAAAGAGTAACCCCGCCGCCCGCCATTTTATCGCCGCAATTTATAAAGGCGGTATCGACGGCAGATATCTGACCGAAATATTCGGCGAAACGGCGGCGGCTCTCCTGACCACCCCCAGATCGTCAATCGAGTTCGGCCGGGACGAACTGTTTCTGGAGCAGGACGGTGTCGCCCGGAAGGTTTTTGAGTACATCTCCATGCCCAGGGAGGACGGGTCGGGACGGGAGCAGGGGATTATTCTCAATTTCAGCGATGTTACGGCCCACAAGAGAATCCAGGCCGAACTCGAAAAGATGAACCGCTTCAGCACCATTGCCGAGATTGCCTCCGCGGTCGCCCACGAGATCAGGAACCCCCTGGCCGGGATCATGACCATGGCCCAGGTCATTGAGGAACAGCTTCCGGAAAAGGACAGTAAAAAGGAATACATCGGCAGGATCATTCGGCAGGTGGACAGGCTGAACGTCCTGCTGACCGATTTTTTCACCTACGCCAGGCCGCCCCGCCCCAAGAAGGAAAAGGTTTCCCTGGTCAGCATTATCGACGAAATCAGGCCCTTCATGCAAAACAAGATGCAAAAGTGCGGCATCACTTTTCAAGAGAGATACGGCGACAGGCTTCCCGATATCATGGTCGATTCCAACCAGATTCAGCAGGTTTTCCTGAACCTGATGCTGAACTCGATGGAGGCGATCAAGCAGGACGGCGCCATTCTGATGAATGCCGAGTATATTGGAAGGTATCATGAGAATTTTGATTACCGGAAGTCCTTATGGCTGGACCGGGAGAGTAATTATGTCGTGGTCACATTCGAGGACAGCGGCTGCGGAATGGCGCCGGAGACCCTGGAGGGCGTCTTCGAACCTTTCTTTACCACCAAGCATAACGGCACAGGCCTGGGCATGGCTATAGTTTTCAGGATACTCAAGGAGAACAATGCCGGGATCCATGTTGAAAGCAATATCGGGGCGGGCACCACCTTTACTCTCTTTTTCATGGTTGATTGATTTATGGCAAAAGTATTGATTATTGAAGATTCCGAGGATCTGCGCCTGTCCCTCCGCGATCTGGTCAGGAAGGAGGGCTGCACCCCGTTCCTGGCCGCCACGGGGGCGGAGGGCCTCAGCCTCCTGGAATGCCAGGTGATCGATGTGGTGTTTCTCGATATCGGGCTGCCCGATGCCAATGGCATCGAACTGATCAGCATCATTCACAATCTCGCCCCGGATGTCGATATCGTTATGCTTACCGGCAACGACGATGCGCGATCCGCGGTCAATTCCCTTAAATCAGGCGCGGTGGATTACATCCTCAAACCCTTCGATCTGGTGGAGTTCAGGCATATCCTCAACCGGTTGCTGACCGGACGCCTGGCGGCCAGACAGGAGACCCTGGCTTCCAGAGAGAGGGGAGAGACCGTGAATCTCATCGGCAACAGCCGCGGGATGATCCAGCTCAAGGACGATATCCAGACCGCCGCCCAGGTGAAGGTGCCGGTCCTGATCACCGGCGAAACCGGGACCGGCAAGGAGATGGTTGCCCGGGCGATTCACCGGCTGGCCGGCCCTAAGAGCGGCGTGTTCGCCAAGATCGACTGCGGCACCCTGTCGGCGAGTATCATCGAGGCGGAACTGTTCGGCAGCGAAAAGGGGGCCTACACCGATGCCCGGGAAACCAGAAAGGGTCTGGTTGAGATCGCCGACGGCGGCGTGCTTTTCCTGGATGAGATCGGCAACCTGCCCCTTGAGTTGCAGCCCAAGCTTTTGCGGCTCGTCGAGGAGTCTACTTTCAGAAGGGTCGGCGGCGTCAAGGACATTCAGGTCAATGTCCGGATTGTGGCCGCCACCAATGCCGATGTTGTCGAAGAGGTCAGGCGGGGCGGATTCCGGGAGGATCTATTCTACCGGCTCAATGTGATCAGTCTGATCATCCCCCCTCTCCGGGAAAGGGGAGGCGACGTGAACCTCCTGGCCAATCATTTTCTGCGCCATTTTGCCGGCGAAATGAAAAAGAAGATTAAAGGGTTTTCTCCCCAGGCCGAGGACCTCTTCCGGGAACATGACTGGCCTGGTAATGTCCGGGAACTTAAAAATATCATTGAGCGGACCGTTATCTATTGCCAGCGTGAATGGGCCACCCCGGTCGGACTTGAGGTGGTTCGCTCGGCGGGCGGCAAAACCAGCGACGATGAACCGGTCACTTTGCGCGAAATGGAACAGCGCTACATCAGGAAGGTGCTCCTCGGGACCGGCAACAACAAGTCGGAAGCCGCCCGGATTCTCGATATCTCCAGAACCACCCTCAGGGAAAAGCTCAAATAGTCCTGAATCCGTGACGGCTTCGTGGTGAATTTTGTTTTATTCGTTTGTTGTTAGGTAAAATAATCGTTTTTCACTGGGTCGCCTTGATTCACCCCGCCGCCCTGCGGGGCGCCCGATAACGGCACATCTGCCGCGTCGGCAACTTGTTGATATACCAATAGTATTATCAACATTGTTGCCGCCTTGCATCTGCACCGTTCTCGAACGCTCACGGATTCAGGATTGAAGAAGAGGCCTCCGAGCCTATGACGGGAAAAGAAAATCTTGCCGCTCGCATTTTTTCGGGATGAGAAGGATATGTCTTTCAGGAAACTGCCCGGAGATCGTGGAATGCTCTACGTCCCCGACAATGGGAAGATCAAACGGAAGAACCCTTGCCCGGACTGTTTTTCCTGTCAGTGGTGCGGTGACGAACGTTGCGGAATCTGCCGCTCGAAATGCGGCAGGAAAACCGGAGCCGCTCAAGAAGATAGAGAGCCAAGCGGATCCGGCGGTTCCAAAAGTGCAATTCGGCGGTAAAACGGCAAATATCAGAACCCTGAGCGGTCTGCTCCCCATCTGTGCTTATTGCAAGAAGATAAGGGACGACAAAGGTTACTGGAAGCCAGGTGGAGGAATATATAAGCAAGCACACAGACACGCTGTTTTCGCATGGTATCTGCCCTGAATGTGCAAAAAAGGTATCTGAGGAAATGGAGAACCCCCCGCCTTAGCAAGGCCCGACCCCGCTCTACTTTTTTCCCCACATCAATTCAGATGCTTAAATGGCGTTAGAGAAGTTCCCGGCCCAGCTCACGGAGTTCCTGCAACTGGGGGGCGGTCAGTTCGCAGAACGGCGAATTGTCGTAGGTGGTGTCGCGGTTTTCCACCACCAGGACCATGGCGTCAACGCTCAGGGTATGGTGGTGCCAGACCCCTTTCCTGACATTGTAAAGCTTCCTGGGTTCGAGATTGACACCGTGGATCCGGGTCACTTGATCTGCGCCGGACCCGATAAAAAGGAGGCAGCGCCCCTGGAGCAGCACGAAGACTTCGTCGGTCTCGTTGTGGCGCTGCAGCCGGGTAATCTCTTCCAGCCGCAGCTCATCGGCGAAGTTGAGGATCGCCACCCGCCAGGCCCCGAAATCCACCAGGGGAAGGTAGCCGGAGCCGGTGTGTTGCCGCACTTCCAGAAGGTTTTCGCTGATCTTTGCCATGGTTATTTGTCCTCGTGCCGGAATGATCCCTGCCGCGGAAAATGGATGGTCTGGTGATGGTAATTTATGTCCATTCTTCTGTAGGCATTGGAGTTGTGGCTTTTGGCGAAATGACCGAACAACCTGCCGCTAAACTAGAAACCAAGATCAACGTTAATATTTGTTTCATTTTTATCCTCGCGATAAAATTTTTCAAGGAATTCAGGAGGCTCTATACTTAACATGAAAGTAGAAGATAGAAAACGGCTGGAAAACTACTACCCCAACTCACACTCTATCGGAAAGAGTTGGGTACTTCGGATTATAACTTGCCCTCCTGAGAGGAAGGTATCCGGAAGCCTTAAACCTCGGTAAGATCTGCCCATGCCATCCTGCTCCGGGCCTGGGCGGCAAATTCGTTTTTTTGTTAAAATGATGAGTCCGACATCGACGGAATCATCGAACAGGGTCATCGCCTGTTGGGCCGCTTCACTTGGGCGCATCTTTCCCTCCAGTTAGCTTTTTAGCGGGATATTTCGATATTACCTGCCGATCACACGCCGGGATCGGATTCAGTTTAGCGCCGGGAAAAAAGCAAGGTGCCTGAAAAATTTCAGCTTGACCACATCCGCCTATGCGGATACAAGGATTGTATGGAATCCATCGCACGGCTTTTCAAAGCCCTTACCGAGCCGGTCCGGCTCCGCATCCTCCTGTTGCTGCTTGACGAGGAACGCTGCGTCTGCGATCTGATGGCGGTGCTCGACCTGCCGCAGTCGACCATCTCCCGGCATCTTGCCTACCTGAAAAACACCGGCTGGGTGGAGGGCGAGCGGCGCGGGGGCTGGATGTATTACCGCTTGACCGAAAATCGGGATGGATTCCGGGAAGAGTTGCGGCAGATCCTGGCCGGCCATCTGCCGCTGACCGAGCAGGGCGCCGCCGACCGGAAAAGGCTCCGTCTCTTCCTCGCGCAGGGGGAAAGAGATGAAAGTTGCCGCTAAAAAACAGGCGCCGGCATTCCATAACAGAAAAAGTTTTAAGGAGAACCTATCGCAATGAAACAAATAAAAACGGCTGGTATCAGTTTTTTTGAGAAGAACCTGACCCTCTGGGTGGTGTTGTGCATGGTGGCGGGGGTGTTGCTGGGGAAATTTCTCCCCGCGGTTCCGGCGTTTCTCGCCAGGCTTGAATACGCTCGGGTCTCCATTCCCATTGCTGTGCTGATCTGGTTCATGATCTATCCCATGATGATGAAGGTGGATTTCGCCAGTGTTAAAAATGTCGGCAAAAACCCCACCGGTCTGTACCTGACCTGGGTGGTCAACTGGCTGATCAAGCCCTTTACCATGTTCGGGATCGCCGCCTTCTTTTTTCATGTGCTCTTCAGCGGTCTTATTCCGCCGGAAATGGCCAGGGATTATCTTGCCGGGGCGGTCCTTCTGGGCGCGGCGCCGTGCACGGCCATGGTCTTTGTCTGGAGTCACCTGACCAGGGGCAATCCCGCCTACACGGTGGTCCAGGTGGCGACCAACGACCTGATCATCCTCGTCGCCTTCACCCCTATCGTCGCGCTGCTCCTCGGGGTTGGGGGGATTTCAATTCCGTGGGACACCTTGTTCCTGTCGGTTTTCCTGTTCGTGGTCATCCCGCTGGCCGGAGGGGTGCTGACCCGCAAGCTTGTGATCAACAACAAGGGGGAAGAGTATTTCAACAGGAGCTTCATCCCGAAGTTCAATAATCTCACCATCGGCGGCCTTTTGTTGACCCTGGTTCTGATCTTTTCCTTCCAGGGGGAGGTGATTCTCAATAATCCGCTGCATATCGTTCTGATTGCGGTACCCTTGATTATTCAAACGTTTTTAATTTTCTTCATCGCCTATCTGGCCGCCAAACAGCTGAAATTACCCCATGATGTGGCGGCGCCCGCGGGTATGATCGGCGCATCCAATTTTTTCGAACTAGCGGTTGCTGTCGCCATCACCTTGTTCGGCGCCTCTTCGCCCGCGGTTCTGGTAACCATTGTCGGTGTCCTGGTCGAGGTGCCGGTGATGCTCTTCCTGGTCAGAATAGCCAACCGGACCACAGGCTGGTTTCCGGCCAGACAGCGCAGCTAATCATCCAGATATAAACTCTATAAAGGAGAAAAATAATGTTCGAGCGATTTATTGTAGCCACAGACCTTTCCCCGGCTTCCTTTTCGGTGGTAAGTTGCCTTGCTGGATTTAAAACATACGGGGCGGAGCAGTGCCTCCTGCTGCAATGTCTCAGTTTCAACGCCGCGATGTCCACGGCTTTGTCGTACCACACCGAACCGCTTAATGAGATGCTTGATCAGCAAAAGGAAATTCTTGAAAGGCAGGGTTTCAGGGTCGAGGCAAGGACCGTTACCGGGGCCGCCAAACAGGAGATCGTCCGGATCGCGGCCGAGGAAGATTACTCCTTGATCGTGGTCGGGGCGCAAGGGCAATCCCTGGTCGAGGAAAAACTGCTCGGCGGGATCGCTTATGGGGTCGTCAACAAGTCCGTAAAGCCGGTGCTGGTGGTGCCGGTCGAGAAAAAGCAGGGAGAAGAGAAAGAATGCGAACCCGTTGCTCGTTGCAGCTTCACCGACCATGTCCTGTTCCCCACCGATTTTTCGGAAATGGCTGATAAGGCATTCACTTATGTCGAGCATTTTGTGGCTGACGGCGTAAAGAAGGTTACCTTGGTTCACGTCCAGGACAAGACAAAATTGGAGCGGCATCTCAAGGAACATTTGCCGGAATTCAACGAACGTGACCGGGGTCGTCTCGAAAACCTGAAGCAGGCCCTGCTGAAGAAAGGCGCCCCGCAGATCGATATCGAGATCTGTTATGGCGTTCCCTTCCAGGAGATCACCCGCCTGGCCCGGGAACGTAACGTGCACCTGGTGGTCATGGGCACCCAGGGCCGTGGTTTTGTCGGAGAATTTTTTCTGGGCAGCGTCAGTCACAATGTCGCGCGTTATTCGGTCGCACCGGTGTTGCTCATACCGGCGGCGCTGCAATAAAGAGGAAACCCATTAGAAGACAATAAGGGAGAAACCCCATGCTCCTTTCCGGATGGACCAAGGAAATTACCCGGGCCTCATGCCGCCCGGAGGCACAGACCGTGCACTGCATCGCCCGGTTGAATGAAAATATCGCCGAGGCGATTCCCTATCTGAACGCGGTGTTGGGCGGCTATACCTACGTAAAGGAGCCGCCCTCGGTTACTTTTCGCAGCCAGGGCAAGCTGATCTCGGTGCATGGTGACCACATCGCCATCAACGCCAACCGGGATGCCGACGAGGCCGAAAAGATTCTGCAATGGCTCAAGCGTGAGATCAACGACGCCTGGGAAAGGCGCGGAGAAATCACCCCGAGTTTTGCGGCCGCGCCCCGGCCGCAGCCCTTCGCCATCCTGAAGTTTCTGCCCAAGAGCAACTGCGGCAAATGCGGCCAGCCCACCTGTCTGGTCTTCGCCTCACTGGCGGTGGAGGGCGGCAAGGGGGCGGATGACTGCCCTGAATTAACAGCGGAACAGAAAAACGGCCTTGCGGAGTATCTCGGCCGGTTCCGGTTCGATTTCTGATGGCGGATTGCGCCGAAAATCTCTACCCTGATTTATATGGACCGGAACAAGGCGAAAATTCGCCTGATACTTCAAGAATGGATGCAAGAAAATGAAAAAAATATTGATATTTGACCCGCCGTTGTGCTGCCCCACCGGGGTCTGCGGCCCCAGCGTCGACCCGAAGCTGTCCCGTTTCGCCGCCGATCTCGACTGGCTGAAGAAGAAGGGCGTCACCGTCGAGCGCTTTAATCTGGCCCAGCAGCCGGGGGCTTTTGCCGCAAATACCCTCGTGCGCGCCGAGCTTGCCGCCAAGGGCAACAGCTGCCTGCCTCTTATTCTAATTGACGGGGTCATCGCCGCCGCCGGTGGCTATCCCGGCCGCAAGGAACTGGCCCAACTGGCCGGCGTTGACTATGATCCCGCCACGGATGCCGATCCCGGTCCGCACGAGGCATTCACCCTGCCCATGGCCGATGCCGGCGCCTGCTGCCCGGCCCCCGACGATGGTGAGACCATCGCGGCCGACGGCGATTATTGCCCCTGGCCGCGCAATGATAAGGGAGGATGCTGTTGATGCTGTTTGATAGCTCCGAAAATTCATTGACGAGAAATCTCTTTTTTACCGGCAAGGGCGGGGTGGGCAAGACCTCGCTCTCCTGCGCCCTGGCCGTTCGGCTTGCCGACAGCGGCAAAAGGGTGCTGCTGGTTTCCACCGACCCGGCCTCCAACCTTGACGACGTGCTGGGCGCCGCGGTCACTCACGACCCCACCATGATTGCTGAATGTGAAAATCTCTCGGCGGTAAACATCGATCCAGAGGAGTCGGCCCGGTGCTACCGGGAACGGGTGATCGGCCCCTTTCGCGGCGTGCTGCCCGAGGAGTCGCTGGCGAGTATCGAGGAGCAGCTCTCCGGGGCCTGCACCATGGAGATCGCCGCCTTTGACGAATTTGTCCGCCTGCTCGGTGACCAGGAGATCGCGGCGCGGTACGATCACATCGTTTTCGACACCGCCCCCACCGGACACACCCTGCGCCTCTTGCAACTGCCGGCGGCCTGGTCTCATTTTCTCGATGAAAACACCACCGGGGTTTCCTGCCTGGGTCCCCTGACCGGCCTGAAGGAACAGGAGGCCATGTACAAGGCCGCGGTCGCCACCCTGGCCGACGAGCAGCAGACCACCTTGTATCTGGTCGCCCGCCCCGACGGCCCCAGCCTGACCGAGGCGGCCCGCACCCGGGGCGAGTTGGTCAAACTCGGCATTGTCAACCAGCAGCTCCTGATCAACGGGGTTTTTCAGGGTGATACCACCGACCCCATGGCCGTAGCCCTGCGCGACCGGCAGCAGGCCGCCCTCGCCGCCCGGCCGGAAGCGCTCAGGGATCTGCCCGGCCAGGAGTTCCCCCTGCGGTCCTGGGCGCCCTTGGGCATTGCCCGGTTGCGCGCCTTCGCCGCGCCGGATGCGGGCGCCGAACCGGACGGAATTCCCGCCGAACACCAAGGCGTCGGCAACCTGCCGCCCCTGGTGGATGAACTGCTCGCGCAACTGGCGCTCAAAAAATCCGGCCTGCTCATGACCATGGGCAAGGGCGGGGTCGGCAAAACCACCATCGCCTCGTATCTCGCGGTGGAGCTGGCGCAACAGGGCAACCGGGTGCATCTGGCCACCACCGATCCGGCCGCCCACCTCGATTTTTCCCTGGCCGACCGGGTAGCCGGCCTCACCATCAGCCGCATCGATCCGGAAGTCGAAACCGAAAAATACCGACAGGCCGTGATGATTCAGGCCGGGGCCGGGCTGGACGAGGAGGGTCGCAAGCTCCTGGCGGAGGATCTGCGCTCGCCCTGCACCGAGGAAATCGCCGTGTTCCAGGCCTTTGCCCAGCTGCTGGAAGAGGCGGAAAAGGGTTTTCTGGTCATCGATACCGCCCCAACCGGCCACACCCTGCTGCTGCTGGACGCGGCCCAGTCCTATCACCGCGAGGTCTCGAGAAATCTGGGACAGGCGCCGGTGGAGATCGGCAAACTGCTGCCCCGCCTGCGTGATCCCGAATTCACCAGAATATTCATCGTCACCCTGCCGGAGGCGACCCCGGTCCACGAGGCGGCAAGCCTGCAGAGTGACCTGGAAAGGGCCGGGATTAAACCGGCCGGCTGGATCATCAACCAGAGTTTAAGCCCGCTTACGATCAGCGATCCGTTGCTCTCGGCCCGGCGGGCCAGTGAGTATTACTTTATTGAAAAAGTACGAAACGAATTCGCCCCGGCCGTGTTCCTCATGCCCTGGCGGGACGATCTTTAAAAAAGAGATTTCAGGTGCATCCGCCATGAGCGATGTAATGATCTGCTACTGTTTCCAGCATACCGAGGCGGATATCGTCCGCGACGTTCTGAGCCACGGCCGCTCGACCATTCTGGCGGAGATCCTGGCCGCCAAAAAAGCGGGCGGCTGCCAGTGCGCGACCAAGAACCCCAAAGGGCGCTGATGTCTGGCCGATGTCCGCCGGGTCGCGGACAACGTAACCGAGCCGGATACGGAATGAGACAAAATGGAAAAATTAAAGCATGACCAGATTCGCGGCGCGGTCCGCGAGAATTACGGCAAAATCGCCACGGCTGCCGGCGCAGCCGGTTGCGGCTGCTCAACTTCATCCTGTTGCGGGGCGCCGGCCGGGGCCAGCGCCGCCGATATTGCACGGGGCCTGGGCTACTCCCAGGACGATGTGACCGGGATTCCCGAGGGGGCCAATCTGGGGCTCGGCTGCGGCAACCCCCAGGCCATCGCGGCGCTTGTCCCCGGCGAAACCGTGCTCGACCTGGGCAGCGGCGGCGGCTTCGACTGCTTCCTGGCGGCACGGGCGGTAGGAGAAACCGGCCGGGTAATCGGGGTCGACATGACTCCGGAGATGCTCGCCAAGGCGCGGGAGAATGCGAGGAAAGACGACTTTAAAAATATCGATTTCCGACTCGGCGAGCTGGAGAACCTGCCGGTCGCCGACAATATTGTCGATGTAATCATCTCGAACTGCGTTATCAACCTTTCTCCGGATAAGGAAAGGGTCTTCCATGAAACCTTCCGGGTCCTGAAACCGGGGGGGCGGTTGGCGGTCTCCGATGTGGTCAGAACCGCCGAGCTGCCCGAAGCGGTCGCAAATGACCCGGCCATGTACAGCGGCTGCATCGCCGGCGCCTCGTCGATAACCGAGCTGGAAGAAATGCTGGCCGCCGCCGGTTTCAAGGAGATCAAGATCAGGCCGAAGGACGAGAGCCGGGCCTTTATCCGGGACTGGGCGCCCGGCCGGAAGGTCGAGGATTATGTCGTTTCCGCGACCATTGAAGCGGTAAAACCCAGGAACTGAACGATGAAAACGACGATTTTATTTCTCTGCACCGGCAACTCCTGCCGCAGCCAGATGGCCGAGGGCTGGACCCGCCACCTCAAGGGCGGCCTGATCGAACCCCATTCGGCCGGGATCGCCAGGCACGGCTTGAACCCCCTGGCCGTCAAGGTGATGGCCGAGGCGGGGGTGGATATCTCCGGGCACCGATCCAAGACCATCGCCGATCTGCCGCGGCAGGAATTTGACTATGTCGTCACCCTCTGCGGCCATGCCAACGAAACCTGCCCCTATTTCCCCGGCCCCGTTATCCACCGGGGCTTCGATGACCCGCCGCAACTCGCGGCCGGAGCGAAAAGCGAGGAGGAAGCTCTGGTCCATTATCGGCGGGTCCGCGACGAGATCCGCGATTTCATCATGACCCTGCCCGAGGCCCTGGCTGAAGCAGCCCCATCCCCACCTCAATAAGCGGTCACCGTAAAATAGATCCCCAGCCCGGCGACCGCCGCCGCCGCCAGTTTGCGTATTATCTTCACCGCCGCCTGACCGGCGCGGCTGTGGAGCAGCTCTATGGTCCGGGCGGAAAAAATCCCGCAGACCAGCCCGGCAAGCGGTAGCCGATCCCAAAGAGAATCAGCATGGTCAGACAACCTGATCTCGGCAATTTAGACCAATCGTATTTCTCGCCCATAATTAGCTGAAAGTAGGTTAAAACAAAG
>JBHEOZ010000001.1:0-32710 GCA_046260555.1 Desulfurivibrionaceae bacterium | reverse complement strand
CAGCAGCACCGCATCTTCGGACGATCGGCCCGGCTTACGTAACCGAGGTACGCGGCGCCGGTCCGCTTGTCCAAATCTGCACCACTGCTGAACGGTTACAGTCCGGCGGTTTTGGGTACTTTGGCGACCGCCCCGGTGAACGGTTACGATTAAGTGGAGTATTCAGCAGAATATCATATGGAATCAGTTAGAGTGCGGGCAACAAGAAACAGCTTACTTTTTTGGCTGATCACAACGATCCTCGCCCAACCCTGCCTCGCCTCCGAACCAAAAGACGACAATCCCGAATATTATGAAAACGGTCTGGTTCTGTGGCGGGAACCGCTGATTGAGCTTGAATTTGTCTGGCTGGAAGGAGGCTGCTTCCCGATGGGACAATCCGTCCCGGAAAAGCGCACCCTTATCGAAGAGGCCGGGGAGTTGAAATACCGCGAGTTCTATGCGGACGAACTCCCGCAACATCAAGTCTGCGTGGACGGCTTCTGGATGGCCCGGCAAGAGACCACCCGCCTCCAGTGGCAGCAGCTGATGGCAACCGCGCCATTCCTCGCCGATCTCCCTGACAATCACCCGGCCACAAATATCTCCTGGCTGATGGCCATGGATTTCATCGTGGTACTGAACGGTATCGCCAATGAAAATTTCCGCCTGCCAACCGAGGCGGAAATGGAATATGCTATCCGGGCCGGAAGTCAGACCCCTTTTCATACCGGCAAGACGATATCGACCGAGCATGCCAATTATAACGGGATCCACACCTACGACAGCGGCCAGAAAGGAACCTACCTCCAGAAAACCTCCCCTGTCGGAAGCTATCCGGCCAACCGGTTCGGTTTATTCGACATGCACGGCAATGTCTGGGAATGGTGCTCGGACTGGTATGCCAAGAATTATTACGAGGAGAGCCCGGTCGACAATCCCCGGGGACCGGAGACCGCTAAAAGCAAGATCATGCGTGGAGGGTCGTGGTTTACCGCCCCGCGCAGCGTTCGTTCCGCCAACCGGCGCGGCCTGAACCGGACATCGCCCTGGCGGACTCGGGATTCAGATTGGTAGCGAAAAGATCCCCGCCGCGGCCGGAAACCCCGCCTTCTTCAAAAGATCAAAAAGTCCCTTATGACCCCGATTTTTAGGGGCCGTTAAGAAATGACAAACTCGCAAAAAGTCTCGGGATGGCTAAGCAAAAACTTCGATATACAAGGAGTAGTGTATTTTTGAGAGTGAGGCCATACATATGGTATGCCGAACGAACAAAAATGCGCTACGACGCAGTAGATCGGAGTTTTTGCGACGCCATCATTTTTTAACAAAGGTCAATTCGCCATCCCCACGGCCCACCAGGATCCGGTCGCCCTCGACAAAGGCACCCTCCAGAAGCTGCATGGCCAGACGATCCTGAATATAACGCTGGATCGTTCTTTTCAGAGGCCGAGCTCCGAAGGAAGGATCATACCCGACCTCGATCAGAAAATCACGAGCCTCGTCGGTCAGTTGGATCTCCAGTTTCTGGTCGGCCAGCCTTTTTTTGAGCAGGGCGAGCTGGATATCGACGATCCGGCTCAGATCTTTCTTGGACAGGCTGTGAAAGATGATGGTCTCGTCAATCCGGTTTAAAAATTCCGGTTTGAAGTTGTCGTGGAGAATCTCGTCGACCCGGCGGGCCGCATCCCGGCGATTCTCTTCACCGAGCTCCATGATCATCTGGCTGCCGAGATTGGAGGTCATGATCAGGATGGTGTTCTTGAAATCCACGGTCCGGCCCTGGCCGTCGGTGAGCCTGCCGTCATCAAGGATCTGCAGGAGAATATTGAAGACGTCGGGGTGGGCCTTTTCGATCTCGTCGAAAAGCACCACCGAATAGGGCCGCCGCCGTACGGTTTCGGTGAGATAGCCCCCCTCCTCGTAACCGACATAGCCCGGGGGCGCCCCGATCAGCCGGGCCACCGAATGCTTCTCCATGAATTCGGACATATCCATTCTGACCATGGCGTTTTCGGTGTTAAACAGAAAGGTGGCCAGGGTCCGGGCCAACTCGGTCTTGCCGACTCCGGTGGGACCGAGGAAGATAAAGGAACCGAGGGGCCGATCCGGGTCCTGGAGACCGGCCCGGGCTCTCCTGACCGCGTTGGCGACCGCCTTGATCGCCTCGCCCTGGCCGACGACCCGCTCGGCCAGTCTTTCCTCGGCATGGACCAGTTTATCCCTTTCGCCGGCCAGCAGCTGATCGACCGGAATGCCGGTCCATTTGGCGACCACGCTGGCGATATCTACTTCGCTGACCTCTTCGTTTAGCATCTGGCGGTCTTGCTGAATTTCGGCGAGATGAGCGCTCTCCTCGGCCAGGGCCTTCTCCAGATTGGGAATGGTCCCATGGGTAATCTCGCCGGCCCGGCTCAGATCACCGCTGCGCAGGGCCTGTTGCTCGTTGATCCTGGCCTCGTCCAGTTCGGCCTTGATCCGCCTGATCTTCTGGATGATATCCTTCTCCAGCTGCCAGTGCCCCTTCATGCTGTTCAGGGTCTCGTTGATATCGGCCAGTTCCGCCTCGACCTTGGCAAGCCTCTCCTTGGAAAGTTTGTCCTTTTCCTTTTTCAGGGCGCCTCTTTCGATCTCGAGCTTGATCCGCTGCCGGTCGACCTCGTCGATCTCGGTCGGCATGCTGTCAATCTCGATCCTGAGCTTCGAGGCCGCCTCGTCGATCAAATCGATGGCCTTGTCGGGCAAAAACCGGTCGGTAATATAACGGTGGGAGAGCGTGGCCGCCGCCACCGTCGCCGAATCCTGGATCCTCACCCCGTGGTGGACCTCATATTTTTCCTTGATGCCCCGGAGAATGGCGACGGTATCCTCCACGGAAGGCTCCTTGACCAGAACCTGCTGGAAGCGCCGTTCCAGGGCGGCGTCCTTCTCGATATATTTACGATATTCATTGAGGGTGGTGGCGCCGACACAGTGCAAATCGCCCCGGGCCAGGGCCGGTTTCAACATATTGGAGGCGTCCATGCTGCCCTCGGCCGCGCCGGCCCCGACCAGGGTGTGGATCTCGTCGATGAAAAGGATGATCTCACCCTCCCTGGTCTGGACCTCCTTCAGGACCGCCTTGAGCCGGTCCTCGAACTCGCCCCGGTATTTGGCGCCGGCGACCAGGGAACCCATGTCGAGTGCCATCACCTGCTTGTTGCGAAGGGTCTCCGGAATATCGCCATTGACGATCCTCTGGGCCAGCCCTTCGACAATCGCGGTCTTGCCCACCCCCGGTTCGCCGATCAGGACCGGATTGTTCTTGGTCCGCCGGGAAAGAACCTGCACGACCCGCCGCACCTCGTCATCTCGGCCGATAACCGGATCGAGCTTGCCTTGCCGGGCCACATCGGTAAGATTGCGGGCGTACTTTTCGAGGGCCTGGTATTTGTCTTCCGGGTCCTGGTCGGTGACCCGCTGATGACCCCGGACTTCGGCCACCGCCTTCATGCACAGGGATTTATCGATCCCGTGCCTCTTGAGGAGCCGGGCGACGCCGGAATCCCCGGCCTCGGTCATGGCGATCAGGATATGCTCGATACTGACGTACTCATCCTGCATCCCCGAAGCTATTTTGAAAGCGCTGTCCAACAGCTTATGGGCGGCGGCCGACAGAACCACCTGCCCGAAACCGGAGCCGCTGACCGTCGGCACTACCTTCAGCAATTCTTCGACCTCCCCGTGCAGGGCAGCAGGGGACACCCCGATCTTCTGCAGGATAGGGACAACTACCCCTTCCGAATCGGCCAGCATGACCTGGAGAAGATGCTCCGGGAGAATCTCCTGGTGGCCGCGTTCGTAGGCCTGGCTCTGGGCCGCCTGTAAAGCCTCTTGGGATTTGTGGGTAAGTTTATCTATCTGCATCCGCTGTTTTCCTCCATAACATGATCCCGAACCGGCGCCGGTGAAAAAGGTCTCTGATTCAGGGTATAAAAACACACCTGATAAAGAATATACTCCTGCCGGGAATAAGTAAAAAAATAAAAATATTTTCATGCCTCCCGGCCTGGGAAAAACTAAGGTTGCCCGGTGCCCCTGTCAAGTATGGCGACTTTTCAAGCCGTCGGAAAAAATTGCACCCCCGGCTAAAATATTTTTATACCACTATGTGGTATTTTATGATACGATCTTAGTGCAGTGTTTGATATGATATGACACCTCAGTCTAATATTTTATAAATCGACAAATTCAAACCGGTGTTCCTGGTGGATAGCGAAGAATTCCTTAAAGCCCGCAAAGTTTTGGCCAAAACCCAGAAAGAGGTAGCCGAGCTCCTGGGCATCTCGATTAAAGCAGTGCACAGTTACGAACAAGGCTGGCGGAAGATCCCTTCCCATGTGGAGCGCCAGATCTTTTTCCTGCTCTCCAGGACCCGTGCCAACGAAAAATCCATGAAACCCTGCTGGACCGTGAAAAAATGCCCTCCCCAACGCCGTCAGCACTGTCCCGCCTGGGAATTCCAGGCCGGCAAACTCTGCTGGTTCATCAACGGCACCATCTGCGAATGCAAAATCAGAAAGAACTGGCAGGAGAAAATGAAGATCTGCCGCGCCTGCGAAGTACTGTCTGACTTGCTTTAATCCCCTCTTTTCCTGTATAGATATGTGAACGGGTCAATCCGTGATGAATTCGTGAAAAGTCAGGGGGTGAAGATTACGACCCATGTCATCAGGAGAAATGCAATGTCGTCCGCGAAATATCAGGATTTTCGAACCAGGGTCCTCCACGAAGGCCAAACCCCGGCCGACTGGCAGGGCTCGACCCTGCCTCCCATCCATCAGTCCGCCGCCAACCGCCACCCCACCGCTGAAAGCCTCAGTGAGACCTTCGCCGGCAAAACCGGCGAGCATATCTATATGCGGCTCTCCAACCCCACCAACAAGGTTCTGGAGCAGAAACTCGCCTCACTGGAGGGAGGAGCCGGAGCGGTGGTGACTTCCTCGGGAATGGCGGCCATTACCAACACCTGCATGGCCCTGCTCCGGGCCGACGACGAATTCGTCAGCGGCAACTCCCTGTTCATGTCGACCTACGTATTGTTCGCCAACATCTTCAAAAAATACGCCATTACGGCCCGGCTGGTGGAATCCACCGACCTGGCCGCCATCGAAGAAGCGATCAACGAGAGGACCAGGTTCATCTACCTGGAGACCATCGGCAATCCCAAGATTGACGTACCGGACCTGGCCGGGGCCGCGGCCATCGCCCATCGCCACGGCCTGCCCCTTGTGGTCGACAGCACCCTGGCCACCCCCTATCTCTGCCGGCCGATCGAACTCGGCGCCGACGTGATTATTCACTCGACCACCAAGTATCTAAGCGGCCACGGCGACGCCACCGGCGGGGTGGTGATCGACAGCGGCAAGTTCGATTGGCAGGGCGGCCGCTTTCCGGACCTGCAGCCCTTTATCGACCGCAAAGGGCCGCTGGCCTTCCTCGACAAGGTCTGGCGGGAGCACCATATCAACTTCGGAACCACCCAGGCCCCGCTACACTCGTACCTGACCATGCTGGGCCTCGACACCATGGCCCTGCGCATGGAAAGACACCTTGCCAACGCCCGGCAAGTCGCCGAATTCCTGGCCGCCCGGCCGGAGGTTAAATGGGTCCGCTATCCGGGTCTGCCCGACAATCCCTCGCACGGGACGGCGGTCGCCCAGTTTAACGATCTCGGTTTCGGCGGAGTCCTCTCCTTCGGCCTGGCCGACCAGGAGAAGTGCTTCAAATTCATCAACTCCCTGAAGATGGTCTACAACCTGGCCAATCTCGGGGATTGCCGGAGTCTGGTGATCCACCCCTACTCCTCGCAGTATCTGGCCTTCCCGGAAGCGGCCCGGCAAATGCTCTCCATCACCCCTGAGATGATCAGACTCTCGGTCGGCATCGAGGCGGTTGATGATATCCGCGCCGACCTCGGCCAGGCCCTGGACTCAATCTAAACGCGATCAAGATGAGCGAATACATCGAACATGACCGGAAAGGCAATTCCGTCGGAATCGTCGAAAAAAAGTTCCACACCTTTGCGGCGGCGCCCGACGAGCTGGTCCTGGAAAGCGGCGCCCGGCTCGGGCCGATCACGGTGGCCTATGAAACCATGGGCGCCCTGAACGGTGACAAGAGCAACGTTATCCTGGTAACCCATGCCCTCTCCGGCGATTCCCACGTGGCGGGCTACTACTCCGAAGATGATCCCAAACCGGGCTGGTGGGACATTATGGTCGGCCCCGGCAAAGGCATCGACACCGACAAATATTTCGTGATCTGCTCGAACGTGCTGGGCGGCTGCATGGGCACCACCGGTCCGGCCTCGATCAATCCCGCCACCGGCCGCCCCTACGGCCTGGATTTTCCGGTGATAACCATCGGCGACATGGTCAAGGCCCAGAAAGCGCTGATCGATCATCTCGGCGTCACAAGACTTCTGGCGGTGATCGGCGGCTCCATCGGCGGCATGCAGGTTGTCGAATGGGCGATCAGCTATCCGAAGATGGTCGCCTCGGCGGTCATGCTGGCCAGCACTATCCGTCACTCCGCCCTGGCCATCGCCTTTAACGAGATCGGGCGCCAGGCCATCATGTCGGACCCCAATTTCAACAAGGGCGACTACTACAACGGCCCCAAGCCCGATCTGGGCCTCGCCCTGGCCAGGATGGTCGGCCATGTCACCTATCTCTCCGACGATGCCATGCGCAGCAAGTTCGGCCGGCGCCTCCAGGACCGGGACAGCCTCTCCTTCGATTTCGACGCCAACTTCCAGATCGAAAGCTACCTGCGCTACCAGGGCTCTAAATTCGTCCAGCGCTTCGACGCCAACACCTTTCTTTACATTACCAAGGCCGCCGATTACTTCGATGTCCGCCAACAGCACGGCCATGATTCCGAAGTCAAGGCTTTTGCCGAGGTGCAGGCAAAGTTCCTGGTGATTTCCTTCACCTCCGACTGGCTTTACCCGACCTATCAGTCCCGGGACATGGTAAAGGCCATGAAAAAAAACGCCCTCGATGTCAGTTTTTGCGAAATCGAGGCGAAATGCGGCCACGACGCCTTTCTGCTCCCCAACGAGCGGCAGAGCACCCTGATCAACAGATTTCTGAAAAGAATATATGAAGAAGAAAACGATGCGTTATGATCTACAGGTAATCGCCTCGTGGATCAAACCGGGCAGCAGGGTTCTTGATCTGGGTTGCGGCGAAGGAGAACTGCTCTTTCATCTCAAGAAGGAGAAGCGGATTATCGGCACCGGCATCGAAAGCTCCGAGGTCAAGGTCGAAAAATGCTTCGAGAAGGGCCTCCAGGTTCTCCAGGGCGATATCACCGAGGAGGTCCGGGATTATCCCGACAACAGCTTCGACTACGTGATCCTGAGCCAGACCCTGCAGCAGGTACTGGCCCCGGAGATGCTGATCCGGGAACTCTTGCGAGTCGGAGAGAAGATCATCGTTTCCTTCCCCAACTTCAGTTACTGGTCGATCCGCCTGCAGATCCTCTTTTTCGGTTATGTCCCCAAAAGCCGGCAGCTCCCCTACGAGTGGTACAACACCCCCAACATCAGAATAATCACCATCAAGGATTTCCGCCGCTTCGTCAAAAGGACCGGCTGCCGGGTCCTCAAGGAGGTCGATATCAATACCCACAGCGATGACCTCCGGGGCAAAATCGTCAACTTTCTGCCCAACCTGAGGGCGACCTACGGGATATTTTTGGTCAGCCGCAAGAACAATTGATGATAACGGGTGCGGGCCGATTCATGATACTATGACGGATAGCTCTATAAAGATGTGGATTCCCGGCTTGGCTGGCTCCTGGCTTCCGGCTCCCGGCTCCTGAATACTGGCTCCTGGCTCCTGAATTCTAAAAAAAAAGGTTCCCAATGCTTCAAAAGGATATCCAAAATCAGCAATGCGTCGACGAGGCGGAAAACGTCAATCACCTCTATGAAGATATTCCGCCGGTGGTGAAGCAACTCGTCGCCTCCTGCGCCAAATACGGTTGCTTCGACCACCTGGGCGCCACCCCGATTCCGACCTACGAAAAAGTGGTGGAGATCATCGATCAGGCCCGACGGGTCCTCTTCCCGGGCTATTTTTCCTCGACCTCGATCAATCCCGCCAACCTGGAGTACTGCCTCGGCCAGGAGACCACCGAACTCTTCGAAAAGCTGGCCACCCAGATCGTCCTGGCCATCCAGCATGACTGCTTCCAGGCCCGGGTGACCTGCACCAGATGCAAGGGCCAGGGCTACAACAAGGCCAGGGATTTTATCGAAACCCTGCCGCGTTTAAGCGAAATGCTCGCCGACGACATCCAGGCCGCCCTGGACGGCGATCCCGCCGCCAAAGGTCCGGATGAAGTAATCTTCAGCTACCCGGGCCTGCGGGCGATCAGCATCTACCGGATGGCCCACGAACTCCATAATCTCGGAGTGCCGGTGCTGCCCAGGATTATGACCGAATACGCCCACAGCGTTACCGGCATCGATATTCACCCCGGCGCCGCCATCGGTAAACGTTTCTTCATCGACCACGGCACCGGGGTGGTGATCGGTGAAACCACGGTGATCGGCGACCGGGTCAGGATCTATCAGGGGGTGACCCTGGGCGCCCTCTCCCTGCCCAGGGACGCCGGAGACCGCTACCGCAATGTCAAACGGCACCCGACCATCGAGGACGAGGTGATCATTTACGCCAACACCACCATCCTCGGCGGCGAAACCGTCATCGGGGCACGAGCGGTGATCGGCGGCAATATCTGGATGACCGAAAGCGTGCCGGCCGGTACCAAAGTGATTCTGAAAAGACCGGAACTCCTCTATTCCGGCAATAAAGACAAATAAGGAGCTGGGAAAATGACCAAGATCTTCGACAACATCGCCCAGACCGTCGGCGAAACCCCGCTGGTCAGACTGAATACTGTCGCCGCCGATTGTGGCGGGAAGGTCTTTGCCAAGATCGAATCAGGCAATCCCATGTGGTCCGTCAAGGATCGGATCGGCAAGGCGATGATCGAGGCAGGTGAGGCCGAGGGAAGCATCGTCAACGACACCGTGATTATCGAGCCGACCAGCGGCAACACCGGCATCGCCCTGGCCTTTATCTGCGCCGCCAAGAAATACCGGCTGCTCCTGACCATGCCCGACACCATGAGCATCGAGCGCCGCAAGCTCTTGAAACATCTTGGCGCCGAACTGGTTCTGACTCCGGGCGCCGAAGGGATGAAGGGCGCCATTGCCAGGGCTGCGGAAATCCACGGGAACACGCCGAACTCCTTCATGCCGAATCAGTTCGACAATCCGGCCAATCCCGAAATCCACCGGCGCACCACCGCCGAAGAGATCTGGCAGGACACCGGCGGTGAAGTCGATATCCTGGTGGCCGGAGTCGGAACCGGCGGCACCATCACCGGGGTTGCCGAGGTGATCAAATCCCGCCGGCCATCCTTTCAGGCCATCGCGGTCGAACCGACCGACTCGCCGGTCCTGTCGGGAGGCTCGCCCGGTCCTCACAAGATCCAGGGGATCGGAGCCGGATTCGTCCCCAAGGTGCTGAATACAAAAATCATCGACGAGATTATCCAGGTCACCAATGACGATGCCATTGAAACCGCCAGGCAGCTCGCCAGGGACGAGGGGATCATGTGCGGGATCTCCTCCGGCGCCGCCGCCTGGGCTGCCCTCCAGGTAGCGGCCCGGGAAGAGAACCGGGGCAAAAATCTGGTGGTGGTTATACCCGATACCGGCGAGCGCTATCTCAGCACCGCCCTGATCCTCGATTAAAGGAAAATCCATGAGCGTCGACTACCGCACCCGGGCCCTGAAGATCCTCCCCTGGGTCTGCGCCAAATGCGGCCGGGAGTTTGCCGGCAAGAAGCTGGCTGAGCTTACCGTTCACCATAAGGACCACAACTACAGGAACAACCCGCCCGACGGCAGTAACAGGGAGATGTTGTGCACCTACTGCCACGACAACGAGCACTCTCGGGAACTGGAAGCCCAATGGCAGAACGGAGCGGCCGCACCCGCCGCCAAGGAGCCGGCCGCCACCCACAATCCCTTCGCCGGCCTCAACCGGCTGTTGCACAATCCGGACCAGGATCAGGACCGGGATAAATCGGACTGAGGGAGGGATGGCGTCCCGGATTCAGGAACTATTAATGGAGCGTACTTCGACAAGCCCGACACGAACATTAAAACAATAACTTGCTCCTCTCACCCCAAGCCGGTGGATTACCTCGCTCATCCTTGCCTGCAAGTTACCCGCTCATCCTGAGCCTGTCGAAGGGAGGAAAGGTTTTTGACTTTTTGGAGTTTAGTTGGTCAAAAAGGAAGAATGTCCTTTTCTAAATCATCATCGCACTCATAAGGCATCATTTCGGTTACAAGCCTTAGAAACACTCCCTGCGACTCACAAAGATTTTTGATTATTCGGCTATATGCCTCTTTTTCATTCAGGTCTTTTGTTTTGGCCATCGCCTTCATTGCCGAATTTAATTCCTTGGCCAAACCATCCATTATTTTTTCCGGATCCATAGTATCTCCTTTTTCTTTTCGCTGCGAACTCCATTATCTTTTCCTCTTTGCCTCCGGTCTGCCGCAGTTTGTTTTTTGGTTTTTCGCGAATTCAGCCGGTATAGCCGCTAAATCGGAAATTATCCTCCCCAACCGCTTTGCAGGAAGAGATTTCTCGGAATATTGCTCCCCTCCCCACAATTCATTGTTTGCCCTTTCGTTAAACAACTTTATTATTTCCAGCTTTGTCCACCGTTTTTTGGCGGTGAGCGGAGAGATGACCATCTCGGGGATATGGAGGGTCCAGCCTTCCCCGGTAAAATCAACCAAGTTGTAATATCCCTTTTCCTTGAGTTGAATTTCGGCAAGCTGACGGCCCAATCCTCGCACGGTTTTGGCGCCGATGAAATAGCCCTCGATGTTGCCGACCACTGGAAAGACTGGTTTTCTAAAAAAATAGTGAAATTCCATTTTGCTTTTACCAGGATGCTTGTAGTGATATGCACGGCCAATATCAGGATGTTTTATCCGCAACATGCAGAATAAACAATCCTGTTCGGAACAATGTCGGCGTGGTTTTCAAACCATATCCAAAAAATACCAGAGATAGCGAAAACATCAAGATGTCAAGCGAGACCCGATTTCCAGGCGAGTGTCCTGATCGGCGCCCTGGAAATTATTTCATCAGCCTGAAAAGATCGAACCTGCCCGGAACAGCTTCTAACGCGACATTCCTCGACCGCCACCCATGCCGCCGGTTCGTCCACCCGCTCCCGTGCCCCGGCTTGTTCCAAAAAAGTCGCGGCGCAGTTCCCGGCGGCGCTGATCCCGCATCTCCGGCGAGAGTTCCCGAAGTTTTTGCAACTCCTGTCTCAACCGGCGCTGCTGTTCAGGATCGAGCTCCTGGTATTGCCTGAACGTCCGGCGCAGGTCTTCCCGCCTTTGGGGAGATAGCTGCTGCCAGCGCTGATACCGATCCCGCAACTGCTCCTGCTGCTGCCGGTCCATATTCTTGAATCTCGTCAGATTTTGCCGCAGCCGCTGTTGCTCTTCCGGGGAAAGCTGCTGATATTCCCGGTAACGCTCGCGAAGATGCTCTTTCTCTTCGGGGGGCAACTGTTGCCAGCGCCGCAGCGCCTCCCGGTCAAGGGACTCGCCGGCCGACCGGACCGGAGTCCCTGTCCGCGCCTCGGGCTCGGCGGCGAAGACGCCAACCGGCAGAAACAGCAGCAATAAAATACAAATCGTGCGTATCGGGTTCATTATTTTTGCTCCTCCGTAACAACCTTCTCTTGCCCTTCCAAGAGCTCCATATCGGTGAGAAAATCCATCATTGTCAGTAACTCCATCATCTGAATCACCTTTTGGTCCTCTCCGCCGATCTTGACGTTCTCGATGGTTTTTTCAGCATTATCAGTCCGGTCTTCCCCGGCCTGCGCCCCGGCGATCGGCCATAAAACCGGAGAGATCCCGAGTAATATCAGTAAAAATCCCCATTTCATCCAATTGCCTCTGTTGCTTCAAGTTCCTGGAGCAGGTCCAGATTCTCCAAAAGTTCGAGGTTCAGCAGCATTTCCGTCTCCGGCTGCCGGCTGAATTCGCTTACCATTTGCAACGGCATTGCCGGGTAGGATTGATTTTGCTCCGGTGTTGGCGGCAGGATCGAAATAAGCAGCAGGGCGGCCGTTGCCGCGGCGGCCAGGGACCACCCCATGACCGGCCTGAAAATCCGATGCGACCTCGGTCGAATCCGCCGGTTAACCCGCTCGTTGAAGGCCGCGAGCTCCCGCGGGGAGACTTGCAGCTCCTTTTTGGGCAGGATTTCAAGAATCCTCTCCAAATGCGCCAGTTCCTTGCGGCAGACGGCACAACCCTCAAGATGACGTTCCATCCGGAGATGCTCGGTTGCCTCCAGTTCTCCGTAGAAGAACAGGGGCAAATTCTCCGGACGGCATCTCTGCTGTTCGAAAGGTTTATTCATGATGTCTCCTCTTGAAAATCCTTCAACTCCCGGCGCAGAACGCCAACGGCTCTATGCAGATGGGACTTGACCGTCCCCTCCTCAAGTTCGAGCAGGACGGCGATTTCTCTCAGCGGCATCCCATCGAAATGCCGTAATGTAAAAACGGCGCGCTGCCTTGCCGACAGCCTGTTCATGGCTGTTTCAAGGCGCCGGCCGATTTCCCCGGCAAAAAAATCCTCATCCGGGAAGGAATTTGATGCCGGCGCAAAATCCAGGGGATCAGCATCCTCGCTTTTCCGCCGGAAGAAAAAAATCCGTTGCCTGATTTTTTGGCGACGCAGATAATCGATGGCCAGCCGTGTCACCGTCCGGTGCAGCCAGGTGGCGATGGCACTGTCACCCCGGAAACCGGCGATATTCCGATGCAGCCGCAAAAAAGCCTCCTGACCGATATCCTCGGCCTCTTCCCGGTTTCCGGCGAGCTTCCAGGCCAGGGAGAGAACCCGGGGGGAATGCTCGGCTACCAGGAACTCGAAAGCGGCATCATCACCGTTTCTGATCCGGTCCAGAAGTATTTTCTCCGATCCTGATTCCATCAAATTATGGTAGTCGCGTCATCCTCCCCGAGTCAAACCACAGGTACTTTCTCTATATCTATTTAGACGAAGCACGTTCCTAAAAGTTTACTTCTGTGGGTATAAAAGCCCTTTCTCCTCACTGTTCACTCCTTACTCCTCACTCAACGGGCAATCAAATCGTGGCGTAATAAAATTTATATCAACATTTCAAGTTAATATCACAACCCGGAAAGTTGAGATTTACATGCTCTCCGGTAAAGGTAGCTTCGATTTTTGTAACTAGCCGGCTCCATGCCGAAAATGACTTAAACCACCCGAGGCGTAACTATCCAGCAGTGCCACAGATTGCGGTAAGCGGGACGGCGAAGCGTACATCGGGTACGTGAGCTGGCCCGATCGCCGCAAGATGGGGTGCTGCTGGATAGTTACGATTTTTTTGTAAACCTTTTGCCCCCACCCTCGTCAAAGTAAGTAAGACAAACGGATTAAATTTTTTAATCAAAACTGAAAATCAAAATGGAGATTACGAACATGAAAAGCAAAAAAATTGTAGTTATGACAAGTATTGTAGCGATCCTGGGCCTGGGAATTGCGACCACATCTTTCTCACGCGGCGGCGGCATGGGCAGCGGCTTTACCGGGAGCAGAGGGGCGGCAGCCGGTCCGAGCGGGTCCGGTTTTGCCGGCAGGGGTGCGCTTAATTCCTCCGCCCAGGAGATGAAAGCCCAGAATGGAGGATATGGCGAGCAGAGCCAGATTCGCAACAGGGAAAACATTCAACAAGGCAACGGAGTTCCGGGCACTTCCGACACCGCCGGGGCCGGCAATCAACAAGGCAATAACAATAGCTCCCAGAATAATACCGTCGGCAATCGTTATGGGGAGCGTAACGGGGTGAATAATAATCAGGGTGAGGGTCGTGCCGCCGTACCGGCGACTCCGGCGACTCCGGCGGAACCCGGCGAGCCCGGCCAGCCGGCCACTCCCGCAACCCCGGCTACTCCCGCAACATCTTCTGGAAATTAATCTTTGCGCCATGATAGTATAGGGAAAGCAGTTTCCCAGATGGGAGAGCAGTTCCCCGCCACGGGGGCTGCTCTCCTTTTACTGTTGATTATAGGAGAACAAAATAATGAATAGTTTTTTTCATGGCATAGTCGCCCGGGCCGTTGCCGCCGTTTTCGTCGTCGCCGGCCCCGCATTCGCGGCCGATAACGCTAAAAAGTTCGCGGTCGGCATGGGGATGGAATACGCCACGGGGGATTACGGTACCGACATTACCACCGATTCTTTGCGGATCCCTCTGACGGTCGATTACTTCCCGACTGACCGGGTAAGTTTCGAATTAATTGCCCCCTATATCTATCAGGACAACAGCAATACTTATATTTCCAGTGGGACGCGTGTTCCATTTGAAAGAAGCGGCGGGATGCGGCGAACCGCCCCCTCCGATCCCAACGATTCGGTCAGCGGTATCGGTGATGTTACTCTTACCGCCAGGTATCTTCTTCAAAAGGAAAGCAAGACGCTTCCCGGCCTGCGCCCCTTGCTTTATCTGAAATTGCCGACCGGCGACGAGGACAAGGCCCTGGGTACCGGGGAATTCGATATAGGAGGCGGGATCGGGATATTCAAATGGATCGGGCAGTGGTACACGTTCGTGGAGGGTCGATATATTTTCCAGGGTTCCAACGACGCGCTTGGACTGGAGGACTTTGGAACCCTGGAAGGAGAAATCGGCTACCCGCTTACCAGGAAGTTTTTCCCCAGCTTTTCACTGTGGTGGGCATCTTCCCCGGTCGACGATGTCTCCTCACTGGCGGAGGCGAGGCTCAAGGGTACCTACAGGATAGACAAGACCACTGCCATCAATGGTTATCTTGGCACAGGTCTCACCGACACATCCGCCGATTTTGGCGCCGGCCTGGCCTTATTCTTCAGCTTCTAGGGATACCTCCCCGGATCGTTACATGCACCGCTGATTTGTGATTATGATGGAAATTCGCCGGCGGGCAAGCGCGCAAGGCGGGTGTCAAGCCGAGGTTTACCGAAATTGGCCATCTAAGGAAATTTCAGGCCGCATTTCTCTCTTTTATCATGTTATACCAGGACGTTAACTCGAGCCGACCTCATTCAACTCAGACCGGATGTTCAGTGCCAGCCCGTTGCACCAGACCGGCCAATTCATGCCAGTAGTCTACATTCCAATGGCCGTTCGCCGCTCCACTTGTCGACGGCGCTATGAATATGCGACTGCCGCCGACCTGTTCGGCCTGAACCCCATACTCGACTTTGGTCCGCCCCAGAAAAATTTGCCCCGCCTTTTTCCCGTTGAATGCGAGTACCGCTGGCGAAAAAACCAGAACCTTTTGCCGAAGTTCCTCTCGATCTGTGCGCCCAAAGTCGATAACGGCGTCACCACCGGCCTGGCCCTTGACGACATCAGTTAGTCCAATGCCGTAGTCCAGTAGCTTTTTGTATTCGGCCGGCAATAGCGGCCTGGGCGTCAGGCCGATCCGATATAGAGTGCGCCAAAACTTGTTTCCCGGTCCGGCATAATACTGCCTTCGAACAGCCGACGCTTCACCGGCGGCTGTACCGCAAAACACGATCTTCAGGTCTGGTGCAAGCAGGTCGTTCAGCAACGGCTTTTTCCTTTTGTATACCCAGGGTAAATGGGGCCTCTCGGCCTCATCCCCCCTTAGCACCGGCAACAACGAGGTCGGACCGACTTATCCAATTGAATTGCCTGGATAAATACGCCGATAATGCATGTTTTTTTCAACTCTTACACGATTATTTTCAGGCATAAAATCGCCATTGAAAAGCACGGACCGTTCCCGAAGTTCGCTGGCGTCGCCGCTTCTATTGCCGATTCTTCATCCGGTTGCTCGTATCCCGCAAAGAGAAAGGAAGTCCGCTTTTGACCTTACTCCCGTGATTCCTTCTCGATCCAAACATCCAGCAAATTACTATCATCTACTTTCCTAATAGGTATGGCTCGGCCAAATTGAAATAAAATCAGTTGACACACGAAACCGCATCATGGATTATGATTAAATCTATCTGATGAGGATGTATTCGAAATGCCAAAAGGCCATAAAAATATCACCATAACCGTCAAGCTTGACGAGAGGATCAAAACACTTCTCGAAAAGTGCTCGCATGAAACAGGCTTGTCCCTGTCCCAATATGTCCGCAATATAATCTACAGCGCCCTGGAAGATTATCGAATCCTGTCAGATCTGAAACGGATAAACCTCGACCTTTTCAATATCTCCACAAAAGCGGATACTTCGCGGATTAAAATCGAAGAGCCCGGACCATCCAAAGAAGTAAATATAAGCGTGATTATCAGGGAAGACGTAAAAGCCAAATTAGAAAAAATTTCCACCGACTTGGGCCTGACCCTGAAACAGGTAGCGAGGAACTTTATCTATGTAGGCTTATACGAACATGATGTTTTAAGGAAGCTGGGAATGGTCCAAATCGGGAAAATCGCAAATGGTTTCCTGGCAAGTATCAACAAGGTCTTTATGCACCCGCCCCGATTCGAACGCGCTTTCGACCTTACTCCCGTGATCCCTTCCCGATCCATCATCCAGTAAATTCCTATCAGATACTTTCCTGATATGGGTGGTGTCCCCGGAACTCCCCAAGTTTACAGGGAATCGAGTTGGACTATGCCTGCTGGCCGAAAATCGTACTGGCCAGGTAAGCCGTATAGCCCACGTAACAGGCCAGCAGCATCGATCCCTCGATGCGGTTGATGCGGCCAGCCCCACGAAACCCATAGCCGATAACGAACAGCGACAGAGTCAACGCGGCCATGACCAGCATATCCCGATTGAAGACCTCCGGCCCAACGGCCAGCGGGTGAATCGCACCAGCGATGCCCACCACGGCCAGGGTGTTGAACAAGTTGGAACCCAGGATATTGCCGAGAGCGATATCGTGTTCGCCCTTCCTGGCGGCTATGATTGACGAAGCCAGTTCCGGCAGCGAGGTGCCCACCGCGACGATGGTCAGGCCGATGATCAGGTCGCTGACCCCGAAGCCATGGGCGATTTCCACCGCGCCCCAGACCAGGATGCGGGAGCTGACAACCAAAAGCGCCAGACCCACCACCAGCCAGAAGACCGCCCTGCGGATGGGCAGGGCGCGATTTTCCAGCTCCTTCTCCATCTCGCTTCCCAGCGCATCCGCTTTTTGCCGCATGCCCTGCCAGATGGTCCAGGCCATCACCACCGCGAAGACGCCAAGCAGCACCACGGCATCAAGGCGGGATATCCCACCATCCCAGATCTGCCACGCCGCCAGAGCGGTCACGACCGTGAGAATGGGAAGCTCCTTGCACAATACCTGCGAATGAACTGCTATAGGGCTGATCAAAGCCGTCACTCCCAGAATCAAAGCAATGTTGGTGATGTTCGAGCCGTAGGCGTTGCCAAGAGCGATCCCCGGATTGCCCTGCGATGCGGCCAGCGCCGACACCACCATCTCCGGCGCGGAGGTACCGAACCCGACGACCACCATGCCGATCAACAGCGGCGGCATGCCGAAATAGCGGGCGGTGGAGGCCGAACCCTCCACAAAACGGTCGGCGCTCCAAACCAGAAAAACTAAACCAAAAACTACAGCGATAAAGGGTAGTGCCATAAAATTCCTGCTTTCATTTCGATTTTTTATGATATTTTTCGAACCTGAGGCACACGCGCTCGAAGGTTCAAAATTCGGCCTGGATCATCTGCTCATAATGATCCGGAAGAAAAAAATCTACCCCTCAAACATCTTGAGTAGTCTCGCCACCAAGCCACGCAATCTGTTGTACCACTTGATGGTAGATTCAAGTTCAAAGTGCACCACCTGAGCTAAAAGCAGGACATGACAGGATTTATGGCATGTTGAGACAGGACTCAGGAAACATACCCTTGCAATCAGCCATATTCGGCAAGCTAATTCATGGAAATATCCCTGACAAGTCATTTTTGATTAAGATATCGCTCTTCCGTATCCTCCACAGGCAGATTGGATCAGTGAGGAAGAAGACTTTTTCGGAATTCGCAAAAAACCATAAAAAAAGGACCTACACTTTCGCGTAAGTCCTTGAGTTTTCTGGAGCACCCGGCCCGATTCGAACGGGCGACCGCCTGATTCGTAGTCAGGTACTCTATCCAGCTGAGCTACGGGTGCGATATGGAAGGACACTTAATAACTTATAATCCCCGATTCATCAAGTCCAAATAATTTTCCGCCTCTTTGCCGCTTTTCTCAATCCGCCTCCTGGAGCCGGCGGTTCAGGCCGGCCAGATCGCGGCCGGAAGGGTACTGGAAGACCCGGAGATCGAAGACCGGCAGGGCCGCCAGGACGTGGTCGAAGATATCGGCCTGAATCGCCTCGTAATTGGCCCAGACCTGGTCCTTGCTGAAGACGTAGATCTCGACCGGCAACCCTTGGGGAGTCGGGTCTAGATGGCGGACCAGGAAGGTCATCTCCTGGTGGATCTTGGGATTGTTCCGCAGAGTGGCTAGGAGATAGGCCCGGAACACCCCGATATTGGTCTGCCGCCGGCCGTTGACCTGGCAGGAATCGAGATCGCAGTTGTGTTCCCGGTTGTACTTATCGATTTCGGCCTGCTTGGCGGCGAGATAATCCTTGAGAACTTCGAATTTGCCGAACCGGGCCAGCATCTCCTCGTCGCAGAAACGGATCGAGTTCATATCGATATAGACGGCCCGCTTGATCCTCCGACCACCCGACTCCTGCATGCCCCGCCAGTTTTTGAAGGAATGGGAGACCAGGGCATAGGTGGGGACGGTGGTGATCGTCTTGTCCCAGTTTCTAACCTTGACCGTGTGGATCGAGACATCGATCACATCGCCGTCGGCGCCGAAATCTGGCATCTCGATCCAGTCGCCGATCCGGACCATGTTGTTGGCCGAGATCTGCAGGCTGGCCACGAAACCGAGGATGGTGTCCTTGAAAATCAGGAGGAGAACGGCGGTCAGGCCGCCGAGGACGCTCATGATCCCCCAGGGCGACCGGTCGGCCAGCAGGGCCGCCGCGAAGATCGCCGCCATCGCCCAGAGGAAGATATTGAAGACCTGGACATAGCCCCGGAGGGGCAGGTCCTCGGCGATAGTCGAGGAATTGTAGACTTGCAGGGCCGCGTTCAGGAAGCTGTTGAAAATCCTCACCCCCATCATGACCAGGAAGACCAGGACCAGCCGCCTGATTATCTCGGCGGTCGCGGGCCGGTCCGGAAAGAGCAGGTCAATAATGATGATCGCGGCGATCAGGGGAACGGCGGCGCCCACCCGGCGGAAGAATTTATGGTTGACCAGGGTGTCGTCCCAGCGGTTACTGCTGCGGTGCACCCCTCTCTCCACCAGGGGGATCAGGAAACGGTTGAAAACCCTGGCCGCCAGCAGGGTCGCCAGGATCACGGTCAGCCACATGGCGCCGTGAACGGTCAGGTTTACCAGCGGCTCGCTGATTTGATGGGCCGCGAGCCATTTCTCGAGGAGATTAAACATGGTCCGGCTCCGGTATGTTTAGGTTTGCATCCATTTCAACCGCCCAGGCCTAAGGCCCGGCCGAGCTGATAGACCCCGGTGGCCAGCAGAAAGGCGAACACCGTGTTGAAGGCCATTGAAAAGGCCCCCCATTTCCAGGAGCCGGCTTCCTTGATGATGCAGACCACGGTCACGAAACAGGGCGAGTAGAACATGACGAAGAGGATCAGGCTGAAGGCCTTGATCTTGCTCCAGCCGGGATCATTGGACAGGGTCCTGGAGAGGGAGGTATCCCCCTCTTCGGGCGCGACTTCGCCGAGGGAATAGGCTGTGCCCAGGGTCGAAATAATCACCTCCTTGGCGGCGAAACCGCCGACCAGGGCGATATTGGTCCGCCAGTCGAAACCGGCCAGCCAGCTGATCTTTTCGAGGCCGCTGCCGACCCGGCCGGCCAGGGAGTGGAGCAGGGCCTCTTCGGCCCGGGCCGCCTCGATTGCCGCGAGACCGGCGGTTAATTCCGGCGGGAATTCGGCCTCAGCCGGATCATCGGCCGCCGCCGCTTCCGGACCGAGATAATCCGCCACCACCTCCAGGCGCTGCTCCTGGAAATCCGCCTTTTGCGCCTCGGGCAGGCCGGGGAAGGTCATTGTCGCCCAGATCAGGATCGAGGCGCCGAGGATCACGGTCGCCGCCTTGCGGATATACTGCCAGGTCTTCTCCCAGGTATGGATGGCCAAGCCCCGGAAGGTCGGGAAACGGTAAGGTGGCAGCTCCATGACGAAGGGGGTCGGCTCCCCTTTCAGGACCGTGAGGCGCAGGAACTTGGCGACGAGCAGGGCCACCGCCCAGGCCAGCAGGGTTAGGAGAAACATGATCTGGGCCCGGTTGCTCGAAAAAAAGGCGCCGATCATCAGGGCGAGGACCGGCAGCTTGGCCCCGCAGTTCATGAAGGGAGCGGTCAAGAGGGTCGCCATCCTTTCCCGGGGCGAACGCAGGGTCCTGGTGGCCATGACCCCGGGGACCGCGCAGCCGCCGGCAATACCGCCGGAGATGATATAGGCCATCACCGAACTGCCGTGCAGACCGAAGATCCGGAAGACCCGGTCCATCATGAAGGCGACCCGGGCCAGATAGCCGGTATCCTCCAGGATGGCGATCCCGAAGAACATGAACATGATGATCGGCACAAAGCCCATCACCCCGCCGACCCCGTCGATGATCCCCGAAATAACCAGGGATTTGAGGTGGCCCTCCGCCATGTGGCGGTCGAGGAAAGCGGAAACCGTTCCGAACAGGGATTCGAGCCAGCCGACCGGCACTTCGCTATAGGTAAAGGTGAAGTGGTAGAGGCCGAGGAGGACGGCGAGCATGATCAGCGGCCCGAAGACCCGGCTGGTCAAGACCCGGTCGATCCGGTCCGAGGTGTAGAGCCGGTCTTCGTCGTGGGTATGGGTGACAACCCCCTGGCGCAGGATCGACTTGATGTAGCCGTAGCGATGGTCGGCGACGATCGCCTCCGGGTAGGTTTCCATGGTCGCCATCAGGTGTTTGCCGACCGCCTCGACCTTGCCCTCCAGGTATTCCGCCACCTCCCCGAGCCCGTGTTCGGCGGCGAAGCTCCTGCCCCTGGCGACGATCTGCTCGTCATTTTCCAGATACTTCAGGGCCAGCCATCTGGGGGCGTAGAGCTCGGCCAGGAAGGAGTGGGCCGCGATCCGCTCTTCCATCTCGAGGATGGCGTTGTCGATATCCTCGCCGTAGGCGATATGGAGCGGCCGCCAATCCTCATCGGCCCGGGCGACCTCCTCGACCACCCGCATCAGTTCAGCGACCCCCTCGCCGCTCCGGGCCGAAACCGGGATCACCGGCACCCCCAGCATCTCGGCGAGTCTGCCGGTTTCGATGGCAATGCCCCGGTCCCGGGCCACGTCGATCATGTTCAGGGCGATTACCACCGGCACGCCCATTTCCAGAAACTGGCAGGTCAGATAGAGGTGGCGCTCCAGGTTGGAGGCATCGGCGATATCGATGACCACCCGGGGCTTCTCGTGGACCAGGAAGTCGCGGGCGACCACCTCCTCGACCGAATAGGCGGTCAGCGAGTAGGTGCCCGGCAGATCGACGATATTGACCCTGGCACCTGAGGGGCTGTTATAGACCCCTTCCTTCTTCTCGACCGTAACACCGGGATAATTGCCGACATGCTGCCGGGCTCCGGTCAAGCGGTTAAAGAGGGTGGTCTTACCGGCGTTGGGGTTGCCGGCCAGGGCTATTTTGAAACTTTTCGGCATCTGACTTTCCTTGCAATTTCCGGAGCTTATTTGAATTTAAGATGTCCTGCTCGAACTAACCGGCTTCCGAGTCCTCGACCTCGACCTCGATAAAATCCGCTTCATTGTTCCGCAAGGTCAGGGTCCCGCCCATTACCCTTAAGGCGACGGGATCGTTGAGGGGGGCGCGACCCTGAATCTTGATGGCGGTGCCGGGCACCAACCCCATCTCCCTGACCCTGCGGCCCAGATCCCCGGCCACCTTAATCGCGGTGATGGTCCCGGACTGGCCCTTTTCCATATTCCTGAGCATTATACGACCCACATTCCCTCCACGCTTTCGGGCGGACCGCCCGCGACGGACGGTGACCATCCCGTTGTTTATTAACATCAACGGATCAAACATGACAAATTAGCAAAAAGTCTCAGTATGGCTAAGCAAAAAATTCAATAAATAAGGAGTGGTGCACCCCAAGGGCACTTCCTTCGGGGCGTATTTTTGTGACTGAGGCCATACATATGGTATGCCGAAGGAGCAAAAATGCGCCACGACGCAGTAGATCGGATTTTTTGCGACGCCATCAAACATACATTAATAGAAAAGGCTGCGGCGCGCGTCAACTAATTACTTGGCGTAGCCGCCTTTCTCACTCTTAAGCGCATGCCGGCCCCGCTTTTTTAGCCTTTTAAAAGGAGGATAAAGGTTATATGATTAAAAAAAACCGTCGGATCAAGCGGCCACAGCAGCGCAGGCGGGCCGCCGCCAGCTTAACCTTAGCAGCGGGCGCTCCCGGGCTCCGCGCGAAAAGGGGAAACCATGACCGAAGCACAGAAATTGCAGGTTGAAATCCAGAAGAAGGCGATGGACAAACTGGCGCCGCTGTTCAACCGCTATAGCATGAGCGTCGATTATCTGGAACCGGCCCTTAAATGGAAATCCATGGTTCTGATCCTGGGCAATTTTTCCTCGGGCAAATCGACCCTGATCAACGAAATCTTCGATACCGACATCCAGCGGACCGGTCAGTCGCCGACCGATGATTCCTTCACCGTTCTGACCGCGCCGGAAAAAGGGGCGGAACCCCGGGAGACTCCCGGCTCAAGCCTGATCAACGACGAGCGCCTGCCCTTCACCGCCTTCAAAAAACACGGTGAACAATTCGCCGCACATTTCTCGATGAAACAGTTCAATTCCCCCCAGCTGGAGGACATGGCGATAATCGACAGCCCCGGCATGCTGGACGCTGTTTCCGAAAAGGACCGGGGTTATAACTACAACGGGGTGATCGGCGACCTGGCCAGACTGGCCGACCTGGTGGTGCTGATGTTCGATCCCCATAAGGCCGGAACCATCCGCGAGGTCTACGAAACCATCAGGACCACCCTGCCCGGCAATTCCGGCGAGGATCGGCTTATCTTTGTGATGAGCCGTATCGACGAATGCGACAACCCGGCCGACCTGGTCCGCTCCTACGGGGCGCTCTGCTGGAATCTTTCCCAGATGACCGGCCGCAAGGATATACCCCGCATATTCCTGACCTATTCGCCAACCCTCTCCCGCGCCCCGGAATCCATGGCAGCATGGACCACCGAACGCGCCGAATTAAAGGAAAAAATCCTGGCCGCCCCGAAAATGCGGGTCAACCATATTCTCCAGCATATCGACAAACAGGCCCATGAACTGCGGATGGTGATTGAAGCCCTCGCCTCTTTCAGCCATCGAGGGAGGCAGCTCATGAGGAGAACCGGCCGCCTGGCGCTGATCACCGCCCTGTTTGTCTTCCTGTTTCTGGATGTTATAATCCGCGAATTCACCGGCCTTCCGGAAACGACCCTGATTTCCTCACTGCTGTCCGGCACAACCGGCTGGGCCAACCTGCTGATTCCGAGCCTCGGCGGGGTCGGCGTTCTCACCCTCTTCACCCTGTTCTTTTCAAGATTTCAATTTTCCCGTCTGAAAGTAAAGGCGGTCGCCCACCCCGAAGAACTTATCGAGCTCGATACCGAATACTGCCGCCAACTGTGGAAGCAGGTCGCCCCCCATATCGAATTCTTGTTAAAAAAAGCGGGGTCCCGCGAAATATTTGCCGGGCATCATGGTACTCTGCGGAAAATCGACCGCTTTATCGAAGGTGACTTACAGGATTATTACCAAAAAACCTCCTAGGCGCCGGGGTCCGGATTCCCCGGCCGAACTTCGCCGCCTCCCGTTGATCTCCCGGCCGCAATCCCTCTTCCGCCATTGCATGCCGCAACATGGCATCCCCCGGTTTTCCTTAACCTGCAAACCTCTGTTTGGATGATTTCATCCCGCTGTTTTTGCTGCTTCCCGGTCAGTAATTTTTTATTTTCACCGCCTTAAAAAAATTTCCTATGCAAGTTCAATAGCTTGAACAAAAAACGGAGCAATTTGACGGAAAAGTGAGCTATTAAGAGTAAAACTGCGTTTAAACATTTTCTTACCCATGTAAACCCCATAACTTCCCTTCATAACCCCACATAATCATATGCTTTTTCAAAGCACCCCGAAAAAACCATGCAAATATAGGCTGTTAGGCAAATTCTCCTGCGCAACTCCGCCCCCTGCGGGGTATTTCCAGCTGTTGATAACTTTTCGGGCTTAACGAAAAATCGCCCCAAACTAGTTTTGACTGTTTCACCCATTTTCTACACAATGGCAAACACCGATCCGGGAGATTTTTCTCTATTCCCAAGATCCAAAATTACAAACATATTTGAGATTGTTTTATCTTATGCCCTGGGAAATGATTAAAAAAAATCTGGCCGCTGTGCTGCCGGAAAGCACCATGTCTCTGTGGATTCAACCGCTCCGGGTCCGTCAGGTTTCGGAGGGTCTCCTGGAGCTGGTCGCTCCCGATCGTTTTTTCTGTTCCTGGGTCCAGGAGAATTTCTACACCGCGCTCCGAAACAGCCTCGATGCCTTGGATATGCGGGACACCGAAATCAGGCTGGCCGTTGCCGACAATATCTCCCCAACCATGCTGCCGCCGGGGCAAAAAGACGGGCAACTGCGCCTGCCCAGTGTCCCCCGGGTAAAGCAGTCCGTGCGCCCCCTCCACCCCCGCTTCACCTTTGCGGAGTTCATGGTCGGAGAATCGAATATCATGGCCAAAACGGCCTGCGAAGGTATCGCCAACGACGATCCCTCCCTGGGCCGCTGCCTGTTCATTGAATCGGCGGCCGGCCTCGGCAAGAGCCATCTGACCCATGCCGTGGCCCACAAGATCATGGCTGAATCGCCCTCGACCAGGCTGCAATATCTGACCGCCCAGCAGCTCACCGCCGAAATGGTCAAGTCAATCCGCAGCAATTCGATGGAGGATTTCAAGGAAAAATATCATAACTGCGACGTCCTGCTGATGGAGGACGTTCATACTCTCTCGGGGCGGCTCAAGACCCAGGAGGAACTTTCCGCCGCCCTGGATATTCTGATCGGCCAGGAAAAGAGAATCATTTTCACCAGCAAGTTCTGTCCCCGGAACATCCCCAAAATCGAGCCCGAATTACTCTCCCGCCTGTCAGGAGGATTGATCACTACCATCAACCCCCCCGACCTGCAGACCAGAAAACGGATAATCAAGAATAAATCGGATAATCACACCCTGCAACTTGACGAGGAGCTGATTTGTTTCCTGGCCGAAAACATCAGGGGCGATATCAGGCAGGTTGAAAGCGCGGTGATCGGACTGAAAGCCAAGATGGGGCTGTCCGGCCGCGACCGCCCCGACCTCGAGATGATCAAAGAGGTGATCAGCAATATCGTCGACACCGCCGACGCGGTCATCTCAACCGAGGCGATTCGGGACTTTATTGCCAAGCAGTTCAAGGTTTCGGCCGATGAACTCAAGTCGAAATGCCGGAAGCGGGAGGTCGCCTTCCCCCGCCAGGTCGCCATGTATCTGGCCAGAAAATTCACCGATCAGGCCCTGGCCGAAATCGGCCGGGCCTTCAACCGGGATCACTCCACCGTGGTCCACTCGGTCAGGGTCATCACCGATTCGATCAACCGCAGCACCAGCGTCAGGGGCCAGATCGATCTCCTGACCAGCAAGATCCGCAAACAGTTCTCGTAAAGCCGCTCCCCCGCTTTTCCGGGAAAAACCGCCGCCCGAACCTGCATCAGCCCGGAGATTGCTCCAGACGGAGTTAGAAGTAAACGGGCTTGACCGGAGCCTGCCCGCTCTCCGTCGCCTTCTCCGCCAGGACGGCTTCCGAGGTGCGGGCCGCCGATTTAATCACATCGTTCATCCCAATGCCGTCCCAGCCGAAACCGCAGATATGGAGGCCGCTCATCTTTTTTTCGATTGCGCGCCGCCATTCCAGCAGGGCCGGATGGTCCATCTCCAACTGGGGAATTGCCCCGGAAGATCTCAGAACCTCGGCAAAGACCGGAGGCTCGGGCAGGATCATCAAGCGGCTGATATCTTCATAGACCCGGCTGACTATTTCCCCGTCGCTCAACTCCAGCCTTTCGGGATGCCGCCGGCCGCCGACCAGGGCTTCTAGCAGGATATGGCCGGCCGGACAGCGGTCCGGAAACATGTGCGAGGAAAACATGGCCCCAAGGGCGAAACGCCCTTCCCTTTCCGGCGCCAGGTAACCGAATCCACGGGGCACCTTCGCCTCCTTGCCGAAGCCCATGACCACGTTGGCGATCCTTGCCCCGGGCGCCTCGACCACCGGGGGCTCGTCAAGCTTTTCGAGAAGGCGCAGGGAGGCGTTGACCGGCAGGGCCATGACCAGCTCCGGAGCCCGCAAGAGATCATGACCGGTGCTTACCAGCCAATCCGCGCCGTCCCGCTCCAGCCTGTTTACCGTGGTCGACAACAGCAGATTCTTCTCCTCGCCGGCCAACCGATCGGTTAAGCGCTCCATGCCGGCCGGAAAATTGACCATCGCCGGCAGGCCCTTGGAGCCGCCCCCCTCCCTTTTCTTCTTTTTAATAACGCCGCGCAATACCGAGCCCTGCTCTTTTTCAAGCTGGCGGACTCCGGGCATGACCGCGTCAATGCTCAGGCGATCCAGATCGCCGGCAAAGGTGCCGGTCACGGCGACATCGACCATCGGCAGCACCCCGGGACCGAAGCGATAGGCCGCCCATGCGCCGATGCTCTGGTCCTCGGGTCGCGGCTTTTTCCAGAGATCGGCCAGAAGTCTCAATTTTCCCGATAAGGAGAGCAGCGGCGTCGCCAACAGCATCTTCGGATTCTGGGGCAAAGGTTCCAATTTACCGTTGAAACAGATGAAGCGCCTGAAATCGCCCAGGGGGGCGGTCTGCATTTCCCGGTCCAGGCCGAGGTCATTGAGAATTTCCAGGCTCTCCGCCGTATTGTTCAGAAAACCGTGGGGCCCCCATTCGGCCTGGAAACCATCACGCCTGAAGGTTCGAATAGCGCCGCCCGGCCGATCGTCCTTCTCGACAACGGCGATCTTCAGAGCAGGGTTGCGCTTGCCGAGAAAATGGGCGGTACTGAGGCCGGAAAGGCCGCCCCCGACGATAATTACATCAAATTTTTTTTCCATTGCCGCCTCAATCGGATTAGTAGTGCAATTCGGCCGCCCAGGCAAAATATTCAATGCCTTGCCCGGCCAAGAGTGTTATTCTTGATGGCGTCGCAAGGCACCCCAAAAGGGGCATAGCGCGCAACCTTCGGTCCTGCCGCAAATGGTTTCGAGGCGCGTACGGAAAATGCGCCGCCGTTCTCGAAACCCACGCGCTTTATATCTGACCATTTTCATCCCGCGGGGATTATATGTTTAGCCGTTTTCGTGACTTTTTGCGAGTGCATCATTCTGTTGCTAGACCTGAATCAGTTTCGGCCAGGGAACAAGCTTGCCCTTATCAAAAACCAATGACCGACAAACCAGCCCATACCACTTCGGAACCGACCGGCCGGAAGCGCCGGGCTCTGCTCCTCTATTATTCCTTCAGTGGCCAGACCAGCGGCCTGCTCAACCATATCGCCTGCGGCCTGAAAAAGGAAGGAGTCGAGATTAATTTCATCAGGCTTCGGACCGTCAAGCCCCTGCGCTTTCCGGTCGGCTCGATTTTCGCCACCTTCAAAATGATGCTGGTCACCGCACTCCGCCGGCGGGTGACGATCAAAGAGCCCGAGGACGATCTCTGGGCAGACTACGACCTGATTATGCTGGCCGGCCCCACCTGGTCATATAACCCGAGCGGGCCGATTCTCGATCTTATCGACCGTTACGGGCCGCGTCTCTTTAAAGAGCGGACCGTGCTGCCGGTAATCTCCTGCCGCGGCTACTGGCGCCTGCACTGGCTGGGCCTGAAAAATCTTCTGTTGAAATGCGGGGCGAAGGTGCCGAACCGGATTGTCTTTTCCCACCCTTCCCCCGAACCATGGCGGACTCTGGGGGTATTCCTGAAAATCGCCGGCAAGGCGCCGGAAAGATCGAAACTGCTCGGCCGCTACTACCAGCGCTACGGCCATTCCCGGCAACAACTCCGTGAAGCCGAAAAACTGGGAGCCGCCGTCGGCGCCGCTCTGCGCAAGGGCGAATCCCTGACTGCCCTTGAACTGCTCACCCCCATCGCCCTGCCTTAGGGGCCGTTAAGAAATAACCTGAACTTTTTATCCATTTCTTTACGGCCCCTTATGCCGTTCATGAACAAAAAAAGTATGATTTATTTTTGAACGACGGCTTAGCACCCCGTAACCCCTAAACTATCGCATCTTGCTCGTTATTTTACGTGCCAACCGCGTTGCGGCTTCCGTTACAGAGCGCTGCTATGCGCGGGAAGCCGCGCCTTGTTGGCCCGCAAAATCCCTTCGCAATCTCGCGAAACTTTATGGTTTACGGGGCACTAGTCATCCCAAGACTTTTTGCGACGCCATCAAAATTGACAAACTCGCAAAAAGTCACGGGATGGCTAAGCAAAAATCGTCAGATCCAAGGCGCGCGAATTTCTAGGAATGCAGCGTACTTCAGTACGCTGCAATGACGAGACAATTTGCAGCAACGCAGGAGCTGGCGATTATGCCCTTGAGGGTGCTTTTTGCGACGCCATCAAAATTCAACACCCTTACCGGCCTTGACCCCCGAGCCGTAGCCGTGTTTGATCTCCCGCATCTCGGTAACGATGTCGGCCAGGGCGATCAGTTCCGCCCCGGCCCCGCGGCCGGTGACGACGACATTCACCCCTTCCGGTCTGGCGCGCAGAACCTCAAGCGCTTCGCTTTCCGCCACAATCCCATAGTTAAGGAGGTAGGTGAATTCATCGAGAACCACCAGACGGAACAGGCCGGATTCGATCTTGGTCCGGGCCAGCTCCCAGCCCCGGCGGGCAACATCTTTCAACTCTTCCCGATCCTCGGCCTCCCAGGTGAAGCCGGTGCCGCAAACATGCAGTTCAATCAACTCGCTGCATCCGGCCGCCGCCCTGGCCTCGCCGGTCTGCCATTTGCCCTTGATGAACTGAATGATGCAAACCGTAAAACCGTGCCCTGCCGCGCGCAGGGCCTGGCCGAACGCGGCAGTGGTCTTGCCCTTGCCGTCACCGGTATATACCATAATCACGCCCTGTTCGCCCATCCCGGATCTCCTGGTACCTTGTAAAACTTTAAATTTCGCACAATTGCGAAGGGATTTTTCGTGACGGCGAGGCGTGGCTGAAGGCGCATAGCAGCGCTATGAAACTGAAGCCGCAACAAAAGTCGGCGCGGAAAATAACGAGCAAGATGCGACAGTTATAGGGTTACAGGGTACTAGATTGACGGCGTCGCAAAAACTCATCACGATTGATCGCTCATATCGAATTTTTCCAACTGCCGGCGATAATATTCGCGGTTGCCGATACTGTTTTCCAGAGCCCGCCGGCCCGTTTCAAGGGCCAGTTCAGCCATGCCGTTCTGCCAGTATGCCTCGGCCAGGGTATCAAGGATATGGCTTCGCGGTTGGAGCTTCGCCGCTTTTCGAGCCAGTTCCAGAGCCCGATCCGAGTCACGGAGCTCCTGATCTTCACCGGTCAGCAACAGCCAGGCAAGATTGTTCAGGGCCTCGGGATTATCCGGCGCAAGCTCAAGGCTCCTCTCAAAGGCTTTTATCGCCTTGGCGGACTGTTCGCGGGAGGCAAGCAGATCCCCGTGAAACTGGTGCCAGAGTGGATTATTGGGATCGCGCTCGATCTTTTCCAGAATCACCTGCTCGGCGACAAGCTGCCCGGACGAGCTGATCGCCAGACGCTCACCGGCATGCAGGGTCAGAGCAAACGCCGCGGCAATGACCATAAAATAAGCGGCCAGGGCGGTGTAGACCTTGCGGTTGTGGCCCGCTGGCACCTTGTCGTCTCGTTGGCAGCTCAATAAATTATCGATGCGCTGGCCGATGCTGAAATGATGCCAGCACGGCACATCGCGGTGCTGGCCGCTCATCAGAGAGATCTTCCGGAAAACGCTGATCAGCGGAGCAACGCTTCCCATGACCCGGAAGGAATAATGATCCGCCTGCCTTTCGAAGTTGCGCATGAAGAAGCCGAATACATAACGAAAATAGACAAGGGCGGCTACAAGAAGCGGGCCGCCGGTGAGAATCGCCAACAGGGCCACCGGATCACCCTCATAGCTATAAAGAAATTCGTAAAACCAGGGCGCGGAGAGCAACAGAACAAGCAGGGGCTGCACGCACAACTGGATCAGCAAGGCGAAACCCAGAAAGAGAAGGATATAGAGGAGCAAATGATGTTTTTTGACATGGCCGATCTCATGGGCAACCACTGCCTCAAGCTCCTCCTCGGAAAGAGACTGCAAAAGGGCGGGGGTGATCATCAGGTACCGGTGGCGGCCCACGAATCCAACCACTCCGGCCGTCAGGACCTTGCCCTCCACGATAGGCCAAAGACATATCTCCCCGAAGCGGACCCCCTGGCGGCGGCTGAACTTTTCGATCCGGCTGCGCAAATCCCCCTCGGGCATGGCGGTGCAGCCAAACAGGCGAACCAGCAGGGCCGGGAACCAGATAACCGCGACGGAAATCATCACCAGCAGGAAGAGCGGCTCTCCCCAGGGGGATGCCATAAAGTCGCGAATCACCTTGATCGGCAGCCATTGCAGCAGGTCGTGCATAAAATTAACGACCAGCCAGGGTAGAACCAGGGCGATACTGACTTTCAGCTTATCCCTGACATGAACAGAAGTTTTTTTCCTGACCCCGACCACCTCCTCATAGCCAGGCTTGAGTTCGGTCCAGAGCAGAATCATATAAAAAAGAAAAACCACGATGCCGGCAAATTCGGCCAGGGAAGGCAGCGGTGCGGTAAAAGGCAGCAAATTGAGATAATACCGAAGATCGAGGAGATAGACATCCACTCCGAACAGGACCAGAGCCAGAACGGCCAGATTTCTCTCCAGCGAGAAGTAGTCCGACACCCGGCTGATCCTGCTCCGGTTCAGAGAGAAGCGGATCAGCCAGCGAAAGAGCCCGAGCTTTATCGCAAAAAGCGCAATAAACTGGTACTCAGGCAGGCGGGCGCCCTCGGGAGTGGTGCTGGTGGCCAGGATCGCCATCACCACCAGCAAATATATCAGATTACTGTATATCATAATAAGAAAATGCTATTATTGATGAATTCGCAAAAGCATAGACCTTTCGTAAACTTAGCACATCTCCATTACCTTGTAAAAAAAACAGGGAAATTTAAGTCAATCTCGTAATATACTGAGCGATACGCAATCGAATTACTCCTTGAGATCCGAGGTATCACATGGACAACAGCTTCCGGAATATGGATGTTCTTCCGGCCCACAACAAACTTCGGCAGGCGGCCCGGCAACCCTTCGACTTAAGCAGCCACGAAGCCCTGGAGCCAACCAGGCTTGCCGGTTATATTGCCCATACCGCGAGTTACCGGCTGCTCTATTCGACCCAGCGGGTGGACGACAGCACCCTGGACCTTCTCCAGGAACTGGCCGATCAAAGCGGCGTTATCGAACAGTTCAAGATGATGAAACAGGGTGAGGTGATGAATCGCATCACGGGCTACGCTTCCGAAAACCGCCGGGTCCTCCATACCGCCTGTCGGGATATCTTCTCCGCTATCCCGGAAAATCCCGAGGCCACCGGTCAGGCCCTGCGCGAACTCGACAAACTGCAAAACTTCCTGGACGACCTGGATGCCGGCCGGCTGGTCAATGAGCAGGGTGAAATGTTCACCGACCTCATTAATATCGGGATCGGCGGCTCCGACCTGGGTCCGCGGGCGGTCTATCTCGCCTTGAAACCGTTCTCCCGGCCGAACCGGCGGGTCAGCTTTATCTCAAATATCGATCCCGACGACTGCGCGGCCGTGCTCAAGGATCTCGATTTGAGCCGCACCCTGGTGGCGGTGGTCTCCAAAAGCGGCACCACCCTGGAAACCTTGACCAACGAAGCCTTGGTCAGAAAGGCGTTTCACGGGGCGGGCCTCGAGCCGAGCCGCCATTTCGTGGCTGTGACCGGCGAAAACAGCCCCATGGATAATCCGGACAGATATCTACGCTCATTTTATATGTTCGACTATATCTGCGGGCGCTACAGCACTTCATCGATGGTCGGAGCAGTGCTGCTCTCTTTCGCGATCGGTTCCGACAATTTCAGAAAATTTTTAGAGGGGGCCAACCGCATCGACCGGGGTGCCGAAGAAAGGGATATCAGAAAGAACGTGCCCCTGCTGCTCGCCGTGCTCGGGGTCTGGAACCGTAATTTCCTGAACTGCGAAACCCTTGAATTTAAACGGGTTCCGCTTGTGCTGGATGGCATTAAGATTGTCATCACAAACACCAATTTACGCCGCGGACTGGCCGATTCGAAATACAATGAGCGTCGATCAGAATGTGAG